>JAGABI010000021.1 GCA_017614715.1 Bacteroidales bacterium
GGCCGACAGGCGTGGGCAAGACATATCTGGCAAAGAAGATTGCGGAGTATATGTTTGACAGTGAGGATAACCTTATCCGCATCGATATGAGTGAATATATGGAGCGCTACTCCCTCAGCACCCTTATCGGAGCGCCTCCGGGCTATGTGGGTTACGACCAGGGAGGCCACCTGAGCGAGATGGTCCGCCGCAAGCCATACAGCGTGGTGCTATTTGACGAGATTGAGAAAGCCCACCAGGATATCTTCAACCTGCTGCTGCAGGTGCTGGACGAAGGCCGCCTCACCGATGCCGCCGGCCGTCACATAGATTTCCGCAACACTATCCTTATCATGACCTCCAACATTGGGAGCAAACAGGTAAGCGAACTGGGCGAGGGGATAGGGTTCAAGAGTGCATCGGACGACTCTGCAAAACGGCAGAATGTTATAATTGAAAAGGCGTTGCGGCGCAAGTTCACGCCGGAGTTCCTCAACCGTATAGATGACCGCATCTTGTTCAACTCCCTTACCAGGGGTGACGTGGAGAAGATTCTCGACATCGAACTGGAGAAGTTCCACAAGCGTGTGGCGCAGATCGGTATGGATGTGAAGGTGAGCGCAGCTACCCGGGCCAAGATTATTGATGAGGGTTATGATCCGGAATACGGAGCCCGACCGCTCAAACGTGCTATCCAGAAGTATATTGAGGACCCGCTTGCAGAGAAGATTATCTCCGGCAAGAAGCCCGGCAAGTGCTGATTACTGTCAATACGGTTATTCGGCGGTGAGGGAGATCAGTTTCAATAGGTTCTCTGTCATCCGTTCCCATGAGAACTCCTTTTTCTGCTGGGCTATCCCGGCAGAAAAGTCGGGTCGTCTGTCATAGAAATCGGCGATGGCTTCAGCTATGGCAACGGGCTTGGGGTCAACCACATAGCCGCACTTACCGTCGGGGACAATCTCTGCCAGGCCACCCACACGGGTAACCACCATCGGTTTGTCAAAGCTGTACGCTATCTGGGTTATGCCGCTTTGGGTTGCAGTTTTGTAGGGTTGCACAATCAGGTCAGAAACAGTGAAGAAGTGATGCACCTGATTGTCCGGGATAAACTCCGGGAACCAGTGGATGCGCCCCTCCAAGGCCAGATAGTGAGAGAGCTGGCGGTATCTATCTTCGTTTGAATAGAATTCTCCCGCAACGATAAGTTCTGCCTTGTTGTCCTTGAGAGGGTCGCAAGACATAGCCTGCAGCAGCAGATCCAACCCCTTGTAGTCGCGAATCAGCCCAAAAAAGAGGTAATAATCTTTTGCCGGGTCAAGTCCCAGGGCTGCGCAAGATTCCTCTTTGGTAGAGGAGCTGCAATACTGGTCGTAGAGGGGGTGGGGAGAGAACACGGCGGGTTTGCTATGGTCGAAAGACTTGAGCTCATCCAAAACCGAGTGTGACATGGCCATGAAACCATCCACGCTCCCTGCAAAATACTTGGCAAATAACTTGTCGCCCGGCCTTTTGTCGTGGGGAATGATATTGTCTACCAGAGAGACTACCTTGATGCCGCGCTTGCGCAAGTAGCGGCCCACAGTGCCCAGCGAGGGGCCGAAATATGGCATCCAGAACCGGAGTACCACAGCGTCGGGTGACTCTTTGGCAATCAGGCGGGCGGTCTTGAGCCATGAGAAGGGATTCACGGAGCTTATAGTGCGCACAATATCCAGATTCTCAGGTTTGTTCTCTGAAGAATACTGTGTCTTTCCGGGAAACAGGAAAGAGGGATACTGTAAGGTGAAGGTAAAAATCTTCACCTGATGCCCCTCCGACTGTAGCTGTAGCGCCAGTCTCTCATTGAATGTGGCGATGCCGCCGCGATATGGCCAGGCCGGCCCTGCAATGATGATTTTCATGTATTCAAATATAACTAAAATTTGAAGTCGAGGCCAATCATGAACCGGGAGTTGGGACCCTCCTGGTTGCGGCAGGTCAGCTTCCAGACATAGTCGAACCTAAGCAGGCGGAATATGTTGGAGACTCCCACGCTCATCTCAAAGTATGGCTTGCCGTTAAGGTCATGCATACCCTCTATCGGGATTATCTTGCTGCCGGTCAGGTTCTGGCTGCTGATGCTGCCGAACGCCCCTTTAATCGCTACTATCTCACGCAGGTCAAAGAGCTCTATAACAGGTATTTTGCCCAGGATTATGCCGTCGAAATTGTGTTCTATGAAGAAATCCAGCCACTGGTCTGATGCGTACTCAAAGTAGTTCATGCAAGAGAACGAGGTGTTGTCCATGAATATTCCCTGGTTGCCCTCATGGAGTTTGAGCAGCGGGTATGGGACGTTTCCGATAATCTTGCCGGCGTTTATATGTATCACGCTGAAACCTATCGGGAGGCCGGGGGTGGTCCATGTGAACGACGCCTCGCTGCGTACAAACGGGCTTACGGTAGCGCCGTATGCAGAATAGCCTCCGGTCACCTCAAAAGAGAGTACCGGATACTTTGTGAAAATGTGTGTTTTCTCAAAGAAGCCGCGGTGGATCCGCTCCTCAAATGCGAACCGGGCATTGAACCCAATCTGTGCGGCGTCGAACGAGGCGAGGCTCCCCCCGCTGCGGAGGGCGAACGGGACCATCTCATTGCCGTAGAAGCGCCGGTGCTCCGCCTTGGTGAAGGTTGAGAGTATTCCGGAGACCTCATGCTCGTATTCCAGACTGGAAACCATGACCAGCGACTGCCTGTCGTTGCGATGCTTGATCATGGAGTTGAAGAAGTTGTTGTCAGAGAAGGCTCCGGTGCCCTGGCCCAGCTGGACATAATCCTTGAGGAACGAGGCGCTCACCTTGCGGGTCTTGTCGCGACGTATGGTGTATTCTGCGCTGCCGCCCCCTTTGAGAAGTTTGTCTTTGAAACCGTAGCCTATCGAACCGCTCAGGCGCAGTTTGTGGCTGAAATAGCGGGTCGTCCTGAAGCCGGTACCGATATGGATACCCTCAGTAGGATTGTAAGTTATAGTTTTTGCCCAGGGGCCGATTCCTATGGGGGTGTTCCTACCCTCGATGTAGCCTAGCACAAGTGACCGTCCTATGCCGTACAGGAGCCCATAGTCCCTGCTGCCCTGAATTTCGTCAATCGCATCGTAAATCTATTGTTCGCGAGGGGTGAGAGGAACCATCCTGGCCTCGCTCCAGTCAATCTCATCATCTTCGTCTTTTGCCTCGTTAATTACCGGGTCATCGGTCTCCAGGTATCTGTCCGGTATCTTTGCACTGAAGTCGGGTTTGCCAAAGTACTGCTTTCGGTTGCCAAGGAACGACACCACCTTTGACGAATCGCTCACGGCAATGGAGAAGTCAATGAACATGGACTGGCTGGTCGGGAACCAGTGGCCCGACTCCAGCCGGGTGTAGTTCATGTCGTAGTCGATATGGCGTATCCAGTTGACGTTGGCACGGTCTGCAAGGCGAATCCTGGCGGAGCGTATGGAATAATCTTCAGCATCTATGTCCACCTGTCCGTCAAAGGTGGGCGATGTCACGACAGGCTTCGGGTGGAACCTGAGAGTATATGTCTTGCGTCCGTCAAGGTAGAGGCTGTCAATAAGGTAATAGTCGTAAAAGGGGTGTCCGTAGGCCGCTAACGGAGAGGGTACCTGAAGGTTGAAGAGGTTAATGTTCTCTTTGTAGAGATTGGCGTTGAGAAGATAGTTGCCTGAGTACTGGGTGAGAAAGTTGTCTGCCTCTACGCCCGATATGTGATTCGCCTCTATTATCTCTTTGTCCATGTCTGGATCAGAGGTGTGATACAGCTGGGAGATGGTCTCGGAGAGCAGCACCGGATAGAACGATACGCCAGTCTCTACAGAGGTATCCTTGCAGGCGGTAATGGGCTCAAGCGTCGGTTTGAGAATCGGCAGCCGGGTAATCCAGTCGGCATTTGTGGCGTCGAACTCTGTTTTGGTGTATGCCGTCACGCCCCAGTTGGAATAATTGTAAGGGTCGTTGCGGCGGCGGCTCTGGTCAATCTTTCTCAATAACCTCTTAAGGCGCCTGTTATCCGGCTTTATGACCGATGCGGCAAGATGTTCACTGTCTGGCTCAAGAGCAATGTCAACCTGCGAAAACTGCCCGTAGGGAACCTCCATGGAGAAGGAGGTGTATCCAATCATGCTCGCCTGCAGGATCTTTGCCTCTTTGCTGGTGGTCTCCAGGTAGTAACGCCCCTCCATGTCGGTTGAGATGCCGATGGTTGTCCCTTCAAAGAAGACGTTCACAAATGGCATGGCCGCGCCCGTGGAGGCGTCGGTGACGACACCGCGCACCTTGGTTACCTGTGCGGAGAGGGTGAGCCCCCACAGGAACAAGACTGACAGGAGAAATGTTTTGCGAATATGATTGGCAGGCAGCATTCCAGGCTATAGCGCCCCGAGCGAGAGAGGCGACGATTTGAGATATTCAATAACGTTGCCAATCTGCTTGTAGAATGGTGTATCTTCCTTAATAAAGGGCTGGATGGCCCTGATTTGCCCATATACTTTCCGCGAAACATCGGAAATCTGGCCTGAGATTTCAAGTAAGTCGGTGGCCTGCGCCAGCGCGATATACTGGATTGCCAGCACCTGGAATACATTCTCGATGACCTGCGCGCAGAGCAGCTGGGAGTTGGTTCCCATAGAGACTATATCCTGGTTGTCGTTGTTGTTGGGGATGCTGTGCACGTAGTTGGGCATCGCCAGGGTCTGGGACTCGGCGGTGGTGGAGGTGGCGGTGAACTGGCATGCCTGCATGCCGTAGTTGAGCCCCAGTTTGCCTGCATTCAGGAATGGCGGTAGGATGCCGTTGATGCGGTCGTGGAACAGGTAGTTCAGCTGCCTCTCTGCAGTCATGCAGAGGCGCACCAGGGCAACCTTGAGCTTGTCGGCCTCCAGGGAGACATAGTCACCATGGAAATTGCCGCCGTGATATACATTCCTGGTGTCGGGATCCACGATAGGGTTGTCGCAGGCGGAGTTGAGTTCGTTCTCAACCACTTCGCGGGCATTGACTATAGTGTCATAGATTGGCCCGAGAATCTGCGGCGCGCAGCGGAGCGAGTAGTATGCCTGTACCTTGTGGTCAAAGACGCTCTCTTTATGGGGACCGTTGTAGAACTCATGCTCCCGCTGCTTGAGACACTTGCTTGAGGCGGCGATAGCGCGCATCCGGGCGGCAATCACGTTCTGCCCCTTCTGGCGGCGCACCTCGTTGAGCGGTTCCGCCATCAGGTCGTCGTAAGAAGATGCAATCTCGTTCATCCACACAGCGGCGAGAGTGGCCCAGTCGAGCAGTATGGATGCGTCCCTTAGATTGACCACGCCGATGCCGGTCATAACCGAGGTGCCGTTTGTTACCGACAGCCCTTCGCGGATATGGATGCCGATGGGCTTAAGTCCCTCAGCTGCCAAAACATCTGCCGTTTTGCGGAGTTCGCCCTTGTAGAAAACTTCTCCCTCTCCAATCAGGGTGAGGGCGAGATGTGCAAGCTGAACCAGGTCGCCGCTGGCGCCTACGCTGCCGTGACGCGGAATGTATGGCGTTATGTCCCTGTTCAGGAACTCTATCAGCAATTGCACAACTTCCGGATGGATGCCGGAACGCCCCTGCAGGAAGGTGCCAATGCGCGCCACCATCGCAGCGCGTACCTGGTCGCGGTTGAGCGGTTCCCCCGCTCCGGTGGAGTGGCTGCGGATAATGTTGTATTGCAGCGCCTTAAGGTCATTGTCCTCCACGCGCCACTGCGCCATGGGGCCAAAGCCGGTATTTATGCCGTATATTATCTTGTCTTTTGAAAACTCTCCCAGAAACTCATAGCTCCTGCTTACTTTTGCCATTGCATCGGCGTCCACCACGAACTTCTCGCCCCTCAGGACGCCCTCAACTTGTGATAAAGTAATTCTGCTCATATTTTAACAATATAATCCTCCGTTGATTGAAATGCACTCGCCGGTGACGTACGACGCCTCGCGGGATGCCAGGAAAGAGACCACTGCGGCAACCTCCTCGGGCCGGCCGAAGCGCCCGACGGGGATGTCTTTCTTAAGCGCCGCCTCGTCCAGGCCGTTGGTCATGTCTGAGACGATGAAGCCAGGGGCGACGGCATTGACGGTGATATTCTTGCGTCCGACCTCCTGTGCAAGCGCCTTGGTGGCGGCAATCAGTCCGCCTTTGGCGGCAGAATAATTGACCTGGCCCGGGAGACCCTTGAGGCCGGAGAGCGAAGCGACCGATATTATGCGGCCGAACTTCTTGAGAATCATCGGCTGCAGCAGTTGTTTGGTTACATTATAGAAACCGCAGAGGTTGGTGTCCAGTACGCTCTGCCACTCTGCATCTTCCATCCATATCATAAGGTTGTCCTTGCGGATGCCGGCGTTGTTGACCAGTACCTCAATATATTCCTCGGGGTGGGCTGCCTGCCAGGCAGATATCGATTCTTTTACCGCAGCCGGGTCTGAAACGTCAAAACGCATCGTCTCCCCGTCACCCCCGTCAGCCTTGATGGCGGCCAGGGTCTCTTCTGCGGCGGCCTCGTTAGAGACATAATTGACTATTACATAATAACCTTCCTTAGCAAGCCTGATGCATATCGCCCTGCCTATTCCGCGTCCTCCACCGGTTACCAATGCAGTTTTCATAATGATAGCTCCTTCCTTATAGTTTCAAGTCCATATATTTGTGACAATGTGTTGAGTACCGTCATGGAGACGCCCAGCACGCCGTGAAGGCCGATGCTCTGCCCGATGAGCCAGAGGTGCGGCAGCGGGGTGCGGGGGCTGAGGACGGTGGTGAGCACAGAACGGTAATCTTTGCGGATGCCGAATGCAGATGCCGACCCGGTGTAACGCTGCCAGGTGAGGGGAGAGCTGGTGTAAATCTCCTTGACCGCCCTGGAGAGGCCGGGGAGGCGGGTCTGGGCAATTGCAATAGCCTGGCCTGCGAGGTCAGCTTTCCACGAAAAATAGTCGTCTGAGCGGGTCTGGGGCCACTCATCCACAGGCATCATAATCTCCAGCGTAGTTGCCCAGTTCTGCTGGTTATCCGGCACGTTAAAGTGGATGAATACCTTGTTGTCTATGCTTATGTTGTGATTTACATACGGAATCATTCCCGGCGAGAGGAGCAGGTATGCGGTGAACATCCCACCTGTCTGGGGGAGCGACACTATCCGTTTCTTGTATATGTCGCGCATCTGTTTGACCATGGGCATCATATTGGCCGGCGGAATGCTGGATATTATCTCCTCCGCCTTGAATATCTGGTCTTTGGAGCGGACTTCGTTCTGCGTAATGCAGTCTACGCCGACTCCGCATTTGATCTCTCCGCCGTTCTCCGTTACCTGTTTTGCAAGCACGTCGGTAATGGTGTGGGAGGGGGCGTCGAGCCGCCATGCACTCTCTATGAACGGAGCGGTAATCATGGCGTATTCGTAGAACGGCAGGCTCTCCGAGCGCATCTCCATCCTCGGCCCCATTGAGGTGAGCACCTTTCTGAGGGTTTCATTGGATATTGTCTCTGAAAGGAACTCCGCTGCGCTGCGTTCGTAGAGGGGGAGACGGTCTTTCTCCAGGTCGCGTATGCCGCCGCTGACACTCTTGAGCTCTGAGGCAAATCGCTTGAGATTCTCGCGCTGGTGGGGGAAATACTCCGCCATTCCCATGGCAAAGTTATCGTATCCGCATGGTATGAGGTAACTCTTGCCGTTAATAATCACCTCCTCGCCGTAGTCGAGCTTTTTCCATGGGAGCCCGGTTAGGTTGTGGTAGCGGAAAATCCACTCCAGGGACTCTCCCGGCCCCAGTCCCCCTACATAGTGGAGACCCGTGTCAAAGGCGGTGCCGCCGCGGGAAAAACCCTGCAGCATGCCGCCTGTCTTGGGCTCCTTCTCCAGTACGAGTACATGTGCCCCCATGCGGGACATGATGTTCGCGCACATCAGGCCGCTCACGCCGGCTCCTATGACTATCGCATCATACATTCCGAATTATCAGCGTAGAGTTCGTGCCGCCGAATCCGAATGAATTGGAGAGGAATGTATCAAAGTGCTTATCCACCCTCTCGGCAGGTATCAACAGTCGCGCAGAATCCTCGTCGGGATTGCAGAAACTGTTGTTCGCGGCAATGAAGTCGTGCTTCATCATCAGTATAGAATATATGATTTCGCTCGCGCCGGCCATCCACATCTCGTGACCGGTCTGTCCTTTGGTGCTTGTGACCTCCACGGCGCGGTCGCCAAATACGTTGGCGATGGCCTTGGCCTCGTTTGCGTCGCCCACCTGGGTCGATGTCGCATGGGCATTGATATATCCGATATCCTTCAGTTGCAGCCCTGAGCGGCTGATGGCCATCTCCAGGGAGCGGGAAGGACCCGCAACATTGGGGGAGGAGATATGGTCGCCGTTGGAGGAGAAGCCGTAGCTTATTACCTCTGCTATTATTTTTGCGCCGCGCTTGATTGCACTCTCGTAGCTTTCCAGAATCAGTGTTGCCGCACCGCCGCTGGGGATGAGCCCGTCGCGGTCGCGGTCAAATGGACGGCTTGCAGCGGTGGGGTCATCTTCCCTCACGGAGAAGGCCGATATTCCGTCGAACGATCCGGTGGCCGCCTCGTTTATCTCCTGTGCGCCGCCGCACACGACTATGTCTTGCAAGCCGTTCTGAATCAGCATGCTGCCCCAGCCGATGGCATGGGAACCGCTGGCGCAGGCGGCCGACAGGGTGAGGTTGATACCCTTCAGGTGGAATATCACCCCGAGGTTCATGGTTACGGTCGAGTTCATCGACTGGAAAATCGCTCCCGAGCCGCAGAGCATGGTGTCGTTCTTCTCTATTATTTTGGCGACAGACTGATAGACTGCCTCGGCAGAGCTGTCGTTGCCGTATATCAGCCCTACGTCATGACTGTCCAGATAATCCATATCTATGCCGGCCTGGCGCAGGGCATCGCGGGTTGCACAATATGCATACTGTGCCTGCTGCGGCATATAAACCCGCTCGGAGCGGGGAAGTTCTGATTTCAGGTTTGGTGCGGGTACATATCCTGTGAGGCCGGAACGGAAGCCGTGCTCTTTGCGCAGCGGGTCCAAACGGATTCCTGAAACGCAGTTATAGAGCGAATCCCGTACTGTCTCCAGATCTTGTCCGATGCAGGAATAGATACCCATTCCCGTGATAACTACACGCCTCATGTTTTATTGTAAATCTCTTTTTTCTGATAACTTGTTGCGGTTGAACACCGGGTTTGCATACATCCGGAGGATAATGTTTCGCAGGGCGTCGGAATCGGGGTATTTGTCCAATTCCGCCAGATAGCTGCAGAAGGCCTCCTTCTGTTCTGCGGTATAACAGTCGGAGACGTTCCCGGTGAGCATATCCCAGGCAATAAAGTTATTCTCGAACAACTTGTATGAAGATATTATTCTTTCGTCTATTATGCGGGCCACCTCTTTGGTGAAGTCACCCTTGCTGAGATTTGCCATGCTGCTGCAATCATCCTCAGAGAGCATGTCGCAGATGCAGAGGTGAACCCTCCCTTTCTGCTGGCGGATTCCGGTGAGAATGCTGTTCAAATCTTCTCCGGGGCGCTTGATATAGGGATCCCCGGATTCGCGCAGATGCAGCTCCATCGCTTTGAGTATATCGCACGGCTCCCATTCGTAAGAGATGGCGATAGGTACCAGATGAAGTTCTGCAAGAGCCTCTGTCCATGCCTTGGGGCCGCTCTGGCAGAACATGTTGATGAGTCCGCGGTCGGTCTGGTCGTCACCGTCCTTGCTGCGTCCGTTGCGCTGTGCTATCCATACCGATTCGTGCTTTTCTGTAATGGTATGGCGGATGTATTCAGAGAGATACTTGGACCTCTGCAGGAAATCGCGCATGGAGGTGACGGTTGTGGGGCGCTCCACCCGGAACATCTTGTTGGACTTGCCGATATCGGTTACAAACTGCCCCTGCATCAGGTTGGCACCGAAAGTGATTTCGGAGGTGGGCAGTCCCGCGCCGTCCAGCAGAAACTGCAGCAAGGCCGCGTCTAATGCTATGTCCCTGTGGTTGGAAACATAGAGGTAACTGGTGGAAGCGTTCAGCTTATCCGTGCCCTCTATTGTAACACCTTTTGTGGTGTTCTTGATTATGGACGACACGGCGGGCCACATGAACTGATGCTGGAACGAGGATATGTCGGTGCAGCCGGTGAGCCTTGCCGCAACATGTGCGGGGTCAATCTCCGGGAAGAGATACTGACTTACCAATTTGAATTCCGGAGCGGATGCAATCCTTTGCATTGCATCGGGAATCTCAGAATCAAGATATGGGCGGATATCATCGAACATAGTTATGCTTGCGGTTATCTATGAACTTAACTGGTTTACGTGATTTGGCGGGATGGTTTATCGCGGCAATCTCGGCCACCGGGAGAATCTCAATTTCCGGTGCCACGCGGATGCGGGAGCGGAAGCGGTCCTTGAGGTCTTTGATTACTTCAAATTCGGGCTGATATTTAAGGCCGATCTTCACGATTACCTCGTCGGTGCCGGCATCGCTCTCCTGCACAACAACCACGTAATTCTCCACATAGTCGGTATTATCCAGCACGTCGTTTATTGCCGGCGGATAGAGGGTGGTACCCTTAAGCTTGATCATGTTGTTCTTGCGCCCGACCAGCGGGGTGAGACGGTAGCTGTTGCGGCCGCACTTGCATGGTGCGACAATCTTGGCCGCCATGTCGCCAGTGCGGAAACGCAGCAGCGGCATCCCCTCTACGCCGAGGGTGGTGACAACTATCTCGCCGACCTCGCCGTCGGGGACGGGGAGATTGTCTTCGCCGATAATTTCAACTATGATAAGCTCCGGGTGGACATGGCCTCCGCAGCCGTAGGGGCACTCTGAGAATGTGGCGCTCATCTCGGTGGAACTGTAAGTAGCGAACAACTCCACATCCCATTTCTCCTTGATGCGTCGTCCCAGCAGATTGAGAGAGAAATCCTGCTCGCGCAGCCCCTCACCGATGCCAATGATGCGCTTTATGGAGGAGTTGCGGTAGTCTATGTTGTGCTCCTGGGCATATTGTATCAACCTCAGGATAAAAGAGGGGACGCACATTATGGTGTCGGGCTTGAGCCGATTGATGGTGTCCCACTGCAACTCCGGGATACCGTTACCGACCCGGATTATGCTCGCACCCAGCTCGCGGATCCCCAGGAAATAGGCGAGGCCGGCCATGAAGCGCTTGTCTATGGTGGTCATCAGCTGGACTATATTTCCGGGGCCTACGCCGGCGCACATGAAGCTCTTTTTCTCATTATATGCAAGCCGCTGGAGGTCTTTTTCCGTGCAGCCAAAAGTGACAGGGTCACCCATGGTGCCGGAGGTGGTCACGTAGTCCACTATCTTCTCCTTCGGGCAGCAGAGGAAATCGTCGTTATAGAGCTGCAGGTCGCGCTTTTCTGTGAACGGGATCTTTTGCAGGTCCTCAATTGTGCGAATCTGATTGATGTCGATATGATAAACAGAGAAGAGCCTCTGGTAGTACCTGGAATTCTGCGCAAGATAGCCCAGCGCCTCTTTCAGGAGCCCTTCCTGATATTCTTTAATCTCCGATGGGGAACTGAATTCTATGTCCATTTTGCCTCAATACAATTGTATCGAGCCAAGGTACGAAATTTTCTTGCCATTCGGAAGTTTCAGGGTTTAATTTTTCCGGGTTTGCCCCGAATCCGTGGCCACCGGTCTCAAACAGAAGGCGCTTGTGCAGTATGCCTGCGGCTGTCAGGGCCGAGTCCATAAGCTCTGAATTGTGGTATTCCACCACATCGTCATCCTTGCAATTTACCAGGAAGACGGGAGGCATGGTGGAGTCTACATGTTGCTCCAGAGACAGGGAGTCGCGAAGGCTTTTGTCGTGAACGCGGGAGCGCCCCATAAGACCTTTTCTCGAGCGTTTGTGAACGATATCCTCTTCTGACATGGTAACCACCGGATAGATGGCTGCAATAAAATCGGGCACCAGTGAGACTTCAGGCTCAATATCGTAGCGCTCCAGAAAGTTGGTGCCGGCAAACGAACCGGAACTAAGGGCAAGATGGCCGCCGGCAGAGAACCCCATCACACCTACGGGACCGTCGTATTGCTCGCGTACAAGCTCGATGGAGCGCTGCAGGTCGCAAATCATATCGGGATGACGGTTGCCGCGCAATATTGCCCGGTATGCGAACAGATAATCGGCCACACCCGCCACGCGGTAATTGAGGATATAGGCGGCGATGCCGTTGTCTGCAAGCCAATTTGCCACAGCAATCCCTTCCGACTCTGTGTCGTGCCAGTAATAACTGCCGCCGGGGCACACTATAATTGATGCAACAGGCTCTCCTTCAGGTAGTACTGCAGTCAGTGTGACTGTACGGGCTTTGCATGAAGTCCCTTCCCAAATGTTGATTTGCGCAGTCGCCGGCCAGGCCAGGGCAATTGCAACCAGTAGAGAGATAAACCTAATCTTCATTCTTGAGAATGTATTTTAAGTTTGATGGTATACCTGCGCAACGATTTGCGGTGAGGTATTTTTCTTCATCGTTAATGTAAGCAGTTACCTCCATATCCTTGTGTGAAAGGGCTGTCAGCAGGGGGTAAACTCCGCAGCCGGCATCTGCAATCTCGAGTGAGCTTCCGCTGAGTGCATCAATCTGTTTGAAGACCGCCTTCCTGAGATATTTACGACATTCTGACCGGGCATCATGCCCCTTGTAGAGGTATCTGGAGCGCACATACGGTGCAACATATTCAGCGGTTTCACGTTCTCGGCGGATGCGGTCGTATTCTGCGATATAACTGTGGCGCACAGAGCGGGTAAAGGCCGCCATGTTCCCGTCCGGAACCTGGAAACTCTTGCCGACTTCCAGATATAGCCCGGCGCTGTGGAGTATCTTGTTATGCTTTGGCAGCATATACCCGAATCCGTGGATATATAGCGGCAGTACCGGCACTGAGAGCTCCTTTGCCAGCAGGAAAGCCCCGCGGTGGAAGCGGAGTATGTGACAGTCGGGGCTGCGGGTGCCTTCAGGGAAAAGCAGTATTGAGTAGCCGCGCGCCACCAGTTCTTTGAGGCGGGCGCTGTTGTTCTCGAACGCCATGGAGGTGGGGAGGAAGTCGGCCTTGCGGATCACCGGCCCGTATGTCTTCCATGCCCAATCGTTTGTGAGAACCACAATCTTTGGCTGCAGGGAAAGAATCGCCAGGGTATCCAGGTGCGACTGATGGTTGCAGATGTAAATTGCCGGCGTGGAGAAATCCTCTCCAGAAGGATTCTTTACCGTGTAACGGCATCCCGGAATCGCCCTGATTGCCCAGTTGGATATGCGCCATATCATGCGGTGATAATTGAGCCGCTTGCGTTCACTGTTCCTCCCAAACGCAAAATATACCGCAGCCCAGAGAGCGATTAGGCACAGTGAGAGGCCAAAGGTAGAGAATACGAAGGCGGTACTGAGCAGCATGGCTAAGGTGAGCGGGTATTTGCGCAAATCCCCGGACGGGTTGCGGGTGAGCAGCCGGAACACCATGGGCGGCAGGTAGTAAGCCATCAGCACCACCGTGAACATGCCGATAATTGTCACTGACGCAAGTGACCGCATCGCGGGGTGGCGCGCCACAATCAGGGCGCCGATGCCGATGAACATAATCAGCGCCGACAGTACAACCGCATTTTTGTATGACTTCAGAATCTTCTTCCCGGTGGCGTATTCGTACATCAAACCTTCAGTGATGAAGATGGTGTAATCGTCCCCCTGGCCAAAAATGAAGGTGGCCAGGATTATATTGATAATATTGAAGCCGATGCCGCAGAAGTGCATTGTGCCGAGTATCCATATCCAGCCGACTGCGAGAGGCAGGAAGCTCATAATGCTAAGCTCCAGCGAGCCAAAACTCAGCCAAAGGAAGAGGAATACTATCAATCCGCAGATCAGGCCGATACGGTCAAAATCGCTGTTGAGAGAACTTATCAGTGAGTTGCTTAAATCAGAATCGGTGAAGCAGAAACAATTCCCGGGGAGGGCTGTCCTGATTGATTCTTCCCTTTGGGTTACCTCCTCTGACGGTACATCCAGATACGCTACCATTTGCAGGCGGCCGTCGGATGGCAGGAACATCGCCTGGCCGACTGTTTCGTAAAGAGGGGCGAACCAATCGGCCTCCTGAATCTCCCACTTACGTGAGATGTCGTCCAGGAAGAGGCGCACCGCCCAGTCGGTAAATCCCGCCGCAGTGGCGGCCCGGGGCAGGGTGGATACCACATCGGCATGTTCGCTCCAGAACTGCCGCCACATCGCCAGCCGCTTTTCCTGAGTCTCTTTAGAAGGGACAAACGGGCTCAGTGAGCGTGCCTGGGGAATTGTCTCAGAGAGACGTTCCATTGCAGCGAGAGTGGCATCTGTGTCCGGTGCTTCCGCCACCAGATAAATGGTCTTCTGTTCGCTGTCATCGCCAGAAAGGGCGGAGAGGGTTTCGAAGCCGGCCTGCTGTGCGGCTGTCATATAGTTGATGTTGTGAAGGTCGGCGTCAAATCTGACCTTGCGCCCCGCTATGTAAAGCACCACTGTAATCGCCAGAAACAGAATAAAGAAGGCTCTGCGGACCCCTTTGGAAGGGTTGATGTTGCGGTCAAAGTCAAAGCGTATTGTGTTGCGCGGCTTGCCCGCTGCCGGAATGAAAACCGGCAGGAATATCAGCACAAAGAGTATCGTCCCCACCAGCATCATCGCGCCGATAAAGCCAAAGTCGTGCAGCGCGTCGGCCTTGAGCAGCAACAGCGACAGGAAGGCGCCTACTGTGGTGATGTTGCCCACCAGCAGCGGATTGACCTGCTCAGAAAGGGCCTTGCGCTTATCTGGCTGATACTTGAGATGGTCTATGTAGTGTAGCGGATAGTTGACCGCTATGCCGATTATGGTGGAGCCGATGCCGAGCACAATTATGGAGATGGCCGGCTTGAACAGGGCAATCAGCCCAAGGGCAAAAACAGCCCCGGCCGCTATAGAGACAAGAATCCAGAATACGTCGGTGAACCGCTTGTAGCTGAACCACAGTATTATGCTGATGAGTATTGCCGCCAGCAGCAGCGCCGTAATGCTGTCTTTCTTGATTCGCGATGCGTTCTCCACCGCAACCTCAGGGCCGCCGGTAGAGGTGATTTGGACTGATTCAGATTGTGCAGCCGTCCTGGCTTTTATGTCGTTGACAAAACTAACCAGTTCTGAGTTTTTGCGGCTCTCGCTGCTGCCGTAAGGGGAATCGAGAAATATGACGCCGGTGGAGCCGTCGGCAGTGAATATGTTATCCTCTTCAATCAGGCTTCCCCGCGCAGGGTTAAGTGTCTGCAGCCTCTGCCATACGGGTGTGAACAGGCCAAGCGGATCCTTGCGAAGGAAGCGTGCCTGCGGCCCAGGGTTGATCATGGCCTCCTTGTTGGCCAGCATTCTCTGCTCAATATATCCGTCAATCTTAAGCAGGGAATCCATCCGGGCATAATCCTGCTCCTGCAAGAAGTATGGGAAGTTGTCAGATATAAAGTCGCTTACGTCAAAAAAGGCATCGTTGCCCCCTGGGTCCTGAAGCTGGGGATAGAGGCCGTCGGGATTGTTCTCTTTCCAGAGCTCCCGGAAAGAGAGCATCGCCTCCAGTTTATCTTCTTTTGTGCCGCCCTCAAAGAGAATCGCAATCTTGTCGTTTGCGCCCAGGCGGTCGTAAACCTCAGTGTAACGGCTGGTCTCTTTGCTTGCCGGGAGGAAAGATGAGATATCCTCGTCATATTTGAGCCGCAGGGCACTTATAACGCACAGGGCAAGTACCACTGCCAGTGCGATTGCCGCAGCTGCCTTGTGCGAAGAGAGATAGTCGTAGAGCCCCAGTATTGCCTTCCTCATCGCGACCTCCTGCAAAAGAGCCAGTTGAAGAGCATCCGGGGATAGCCGTAAACTATGGCCAGGATGCAGAGCAACGTATTTAGCGCGAATATGCGCATGAAATCGCGTACCGGGTGGAAATGTGTCACGCGGTCTTCCGGATAATCGACGCGGATGAGTACAGATGCTATTTTAAGCCCCTTCCAGGCAGAGAATACCAGAAGCAGGAGTTCCGCTTCATAGCGGTTGGTCATAAACCTTACGCCGCTGATTTCACCGATAGGGTATATGCGGAAGCCTGACTGGGTGTCGGGGATATTTCTGAGGGTCTGGATCTTGAACCAGAAGTTTGCGAACCGGTTGGCGAATGTGTTGCCCCGGGGCATCCCCTCTGCGGTGAGATTGCGGCTGCCCACCACCAGTGTGTGGGGTGCGCACGAGCCAAGCAGCACCGGAATATCTTCCGGAAAATGCTGTCCGTCGGCATCCAGGGTTATTACATATTCGTAACCGCTCCGGCGAGCAAAGCGGAAGCCCTCCTTAAGGGCATACCCCTTGCCGCTGTTCTTTGCTATGGTTATCAGATGCAACTGCCCGGAATATTGTTGACAGAGAGTTTCCAAGGTGCTTGCTGATCCATCTGTAGAGCCGTCGTTAACCACCAGCACCGGCAGGTTCTGACCCAGCGCACGTGTTACAACCTGGGCGATGGTACCTGCGTTGTTATACGTCGGGATAACTATGATTGTATTCTGCCGGGTGGATGACATCGCTTTTATTGAAGTTTCAGGGACATTGTGGCGCATACGCTGCCGCCCAGCAGTACGCTGACAGCACCAGAGTCGCCAAACTGGTAAACCAGGCGGGTGTCATCTGACGGTATGACGGGAGAAACAAACTTGATGTTCCTGGCCGATATGACATCTACGGCATGTTCGCATATCTCCGACATCAGTTCAACCGCAATCTTTACTATCACCACCCCGGGTGTAATGGGGTAGCCGGGGAAATGTGCGGCATAAACCACACTTGTAGGGAGGAGCCTTACCTCCGCCTCCTCTCCTGTAAGGTTAATTATCTCGTATAGCTCGCCCTTTAGCATAAGTCATTCTTTGATAAAGAGGTCTTGCGGAATATCGGCATCGGTTATAATGTTGGAGAACTTTATGAAAGTCTCCTCTCCGTCTTTTCCAAAGAGCCGGATGTCGTGAATCAGGAGCGTCTTTTTATCTGCCTGAAGCACTATCTTGTCAAACATCCGCTTGAGGTCTTTACGCTGAGGAATCAGGACCAGGATAAGTTCCCCCGAGGCCTCTTCTGCACTGCAGGCAAAGTCCTTCTCTTTTGGGAGGGTAAGTCGCTGGGCAGAAGGGATGTCGCCGTTGAATATGGTAACTTTCGATGCAGGGCGCTGCACCTCCCAGCGTATCTTGTCGGGTGCTTTGAGAAATACCACACCTTCTGCCTTGATATCCTCCAGCAGCATGGGGGAGTGGCGCTGCATTACAAACGACGCCTTGAGCGCATCGGGAGAATTGGCCTCTATGATGCGCTGCAGCAGGCCGTCCTGTGCGGGAAGCATCAGTGCGGGGAGCAGCGCGAGCAGAAGTGTTACCAACCTTTTCATTTCAGTATAAATGCACAACCTGTCATAATAAGCAATACCCCTATCCACTGCAAAGCTGATACCGTTTCTTTAAAGACCAGAACCGCTGCAAACATTCCCAACAGGTAACTGATGCAGGTGAGGGGATATACTATGCTGAAAGAGTAGTGTTTAAGCAGATAGAGCCAGAGGACTGTGGCAACGCCGAACGAGATGCCGCAGAACAGGAACCACCAGTTGGTCAGTTGCGAACGGAAAAAGCCCCAGGTCCAAC
Source organism: Bacteroidales bacterium (assembly GCA_017614715.1). Classification (GTDB taxonomy): domain Bacteria; phylum Bacteroidota; class Bacteroidia; order Bacteroidales; family UBA932; genus Equibacterium. The sequence continues at coordinate 17,785 of JAGABI010000021.1, forward strand.
TGAAGGGACCGGATTTGGCCAGGCCAAGCTTCAGCAGCACCTGTCCGCCGCAGAGAAACAGGCTCTGCGAAAGGGATAGTATGATCAGTTTAAGCATATTCCTCTAAATTAAACGGTGGACAGATTTCGCGTATGGCAGAATCAGGATTGGAGGTAAGAACCAACGCCAGGGAGTGCTCTTCTGAAATGCCTCCGGCAGCCTCATCGTACCAGCCAACCAGCGCAGTATCGATGTCACCTTGGGATATCTGCATCCATGCGTCCAGCAGGGCGCTCTCCATGGAGTTGCCGCGGTGGGAATAGGTCGTGTTGTAGCCGTGGCATTTGAGCCGGATGCCTATAAGCGAGCCGATGGTGTTGTGGGTCGATTGCATAAAGTGCACCGGGCGCATGGTTGCTCCCTCTTCTTCGCACACACCTTTGAGAAATTCGATGGAATTCTCGAGGCAGCCGTAGTCGGTCGCTGTAATAATTGCGTCCGGCTTATCGATACCTGCCTGCTCCAACGCCTTCACCGATGTCCAAAGGGCACGCTTGAGAAGTCTGCCCAGGCGCCTTGCCTCAATGGGGGTAAGGATACCCTTGAGGTCGGGCTCCCCCTCGCCGGGGGAAACGATAGAACGTATGTAAACTTTTCTAGGCATGGGAGAGTATTAGGGATGAATCGTTGCCGCCAAAACCAAAGGCGTTGCAGAGTACGTGTCGCAGCGGTTTTTCTCCACCGGCGGTGGGTGTGATGCAGGCGGGATCGGCAGCGGAGAAAGCGTATTGTGCCGGGATAAAGCCGTGCTGCAGCGCAAGTATGGAGAATATCGCCTCAATAGAGCCGGATGCACTTGTAGTATGTCCCGTGAGGGCCTTGGTGGATGATATTGGGGGCATTTTATCGCCGAAAATCCGCCTTAGCGCAGCGCTTTCCGAGGCGTCGTTGTTGGGGGTGCCGGTGCCGTGTGCATTGACATAGTCAATATCGGATGGCCTGAGACCGGCACAGGCAAGCGCCTGAATCATCGCCCTGAAAGCCCCTTCGCCGTTTTCTGAGGATGCAGTCTGGTGGAAAGCGTCGCACGCGTTGCCGAACCCGCCCAACCAGGCGAGTGGCTTGGCTCCGCGTCGAAGCGCAGACTCTTCTCTCTCAAGCACCACGAATCCCGCTCCTTCGCCCAGATTGAGTCCGGCGCGGTTCAAATCGAAAGGTTTGCAGTTTGCCCGGTCGAGTATCATCAGCGAATTGAAGCCGTTAAGATGATACGACGACAGGCTTTCGGCACCGCCCGCCACAACCCGCTCTGCGCGGCCGCAGCGGATAAGATTTGCCCCGAAGCCGATTGCATTGGCCGCGGAAGAACACGCCGTGGAGATGGTTGTCGCGTATGAAAAGCATCCGAAGTATGCTGCCGTGGCATCGGTGGTGGCGCCGCAATCGTGATATTTGGAGAACTCCGGATAAGTCTTTTCACTGAGGTCCATACCGCCGACAGTTGTGCCGGAGATGAGCGGAAGCGGGGAGGAGTCACCAAGCGGCAGGCCCGCCTCTTCAAGAGCCTCTTTGAGCGCCAGGATGCCTATCAATGCCGTTCTGGGCAGTGTTTTCTCTATGGAGAGGAGTTTGGAGATTTCGCTGTCCGACATGGGCACCTCACCAACCGGGCAATCCCTCAGTTTAGTCTCCAGATAGCGTACCGAGGATATGCCGCAGCGGCACTGCTTCAGTGCGGCGAGATTCTCACTCTTGCCGCAACCGAGCGCGCTTACGACACCTGCGCCAGTTATCGCTATCCTCGGAATCACTTTGTACGGTTCTCAGTGACGTATTGTGCAATTACAGCAATGCTCTGGAATACCTTCTGTCCCTCCTTGGGAGAGGCGAGGCGGATCCCGTAGTTCTTCTCCAGCAGAATGAGAAGTTCCAGCACATCAATAGAGTCCAGGCCGAGCCCTTCGTCGCCAAAGAGAGGGGCGTTGTCGTCAATGTCATCCGGAGTCATACCCTCCAGGTTAAGAGCCTCGATAATGCTGAGTTTTAATTCTTTAATAAGATCTTCCATAGTTATGTCGTCATTTATTTTTCAACCAAAAATGCTTTGCAAGTCCAATCGCTCTCGCTGCGGCAGTCTATCCATCCCACAATTGCAGAGGTGGTGACAGTGTCCTGGAATGCCTCCTCCACGATAGAGCGGATACGCTCTTCATCATACTCTTCCAGCAGGAAAGCGGAGGTCTCTCCCTTGTATTTGTTGCGGATTGCAATCTCTCCTGTAATGATGTTTGGCAGGGTATATACAAAGAGAGAAGGAGAGGGGTAGTCACCCATCGTCTTCTCGTAATTGATGTCGTTGGCCAGGCAGCCGTTGCGGGAGAACATCAGCACCGCCCGGTCTTCACGCGGCACAAAACGGTCAGAGTCACCTTCCAGCAAAAGTTCAGTGGCAAGGAATCCCAGCTTGCAAAGGGTATCCATCTTGAAAAACTTGGGATACTCAATCTTATGCTCGCGGTAGAGGCAGGCGAGGGAAGACCCGCTGGGAATATCTATGCTCCTTATGATTCTCATGCCTGACCTCCTTTTTTGAAGAGCAGCGCGCCGTTTACGCCGCCAAAGCCCGACAGCAGTTTTACAAAAGAGAGGCCTGTGCAGCTCCTCTTTGCGGCAGACACCTGAACGGGAACACTTACGCCTAGATTTTCAAACCCTTTGGTAGGCAATATGGTTTTATTGTCGCACGCCATCATTGAAATGATGGATTCAAGTATGCCAGCGGCGCCCATAGTGTGCCCGAAGCACCCCTTCAGCCCGAATAAAGGGACGTTGGCCAGGCCGGCACGGTCTATGGCTATTGCCTCCATCTCGTCGTTATAAATGGTCGCGGTGCCGTGAGGGTTGATGAACGATATGTCGTCAATCTCGGCTTCCCGCAGTATGTATCTAAGGGCATTGTAACTCCCTTCGCCTGAACGGGAGGGGCCGGAAATATGATTGGCATCGTTGCGGATGGCCCCATCGGCAAGCTCCCAGCCGTATGCAGAGTTGCCCAGAACTATGGCCGCTGCTGCTTCGCCGAGGTTCAGTCCGTCGCGACCGGCATCGAACGGCTTGCATGGCCTCTCAGAGAGTGCCTTGAGCGACTGGAAACCGCTCACTATAAAGTGCGACTGCACCTCGGCGCCGACCACCACAACATAGTCGTATTTGCCGGTAAGCATCGTCCTGCGCCCCTGCACAAGTGCCGCCAAGCCCGATATGCAGGCATTGGAAACCACAATTGCAGGGTTGGGGTTGTTGAAATAGCGCGCCATCCGGGCTGCAGAAGCGGGCAGTGATATATCCTGTTTGCCGATAAATTCTATATTCCCCTTGATTGTAGAGAGTACAAATGCGACCCTCCCGGAGGCCGGGTCTATGCCGGCTGATTCAATCGCCTGGGAAGCGGCACGGATAATCAGGCTGTCAAAGAATGTATAATCATCTGCAATTGCAGAGCGGTCTTCAAAGAGAGAGGCGACAAAAGGATTGGCGCAGCCGAATGTGCCGGTGTGCAGCGTGAGGGCAGAACGACCTTCATCCGCTGCCTTATAACACTCAGCAGGGGTGTTTCCCACAGGCGTCAGGGCGCCGTATCCTATGCATGCCACCCGCTTATTCATCTTGTCTGAGGGCTGTTTTAAGCTGGCCGCTGGCAACCGGCTCGCCATCTATAAAAACCGTAATGGCGGCCAAAGTGATGCCCATCATTTCATACTCGGTTTTCACTTCGGTCTCCAGCGTTTCCCCGCTGCGGGGGAACCGCATAACTTCAAAATTCTTTATCTGGCCAATGAATCCTATCTGGACAGGAATGTGGCGGATATACTTTGATTCATAGCCAACCTTTGCGGCACTCGACTGGGCCATGTGCTCCATCACTCCGGCAGAGGTGAAGCGTCCTTCTTCTATGAGCATGTTTTCCGGGGGTACGGTAAAGCGTGTCCTGGCAAGCCCCTCTTCATAATAGACAAGTTCATCTACATACCGGAAGGGTGGTTGCTGAAGCAGGATGTTATCCGCAGCTATGGGTTGGAATGCCGTCATGCCCAGAAATCATAGAAGTTATACCATTGCAAAGGGTATTGCTTCGCCATCTTCTCGAGGATTGAGGAGTATGCGTCGCAAAGCGACTGGGTCTTCTCAGTGCGGTTGGCTCCGGAGGCTTCCGGCAGGGCCTCGACCCACACTTTGTAATGCCTGACCCCCTTCTTGATTACGAATACCGTAATCATCTTGATAACGCGTTGTACCGCCATCGCAAAGGGGCCGTAGGGGAATGATGCCTCTTCGCCGAAGAAGACGCTGCGAAGCCGCTTCTCGGAGCCAAAACTGCGGTCGCCCGCAATGGAGACAATTTCCCCGTTGGAGAGGGCCTCGTTCAATGTAAAGACATGCGAGAGATCGCTCTTGATGGGAATCATCCTGATGTTGGTCTGGCCAAAGCGGTTGTTGCGCCCCTCCATAACGGTCTCTTTTTCACCGGCAAAGACAAGGGCGTTGATGCGCTTGTCCGCCTTGAGGAAGTAGCCGGCCAACTCGTGGTTTCCAAGGTGGGAGCCGAGTATTATCATCCCCCCCGGGGCGGCGCTCAGGCTGTCGTATATCTCCTGGCCCACGACCTCAATCTTGAAACGCTTGCCGGCATAGGCGGCAAACCGGTCAAGCACAACCATTCCCAGGTTGAACTCATTTGCGTAAACCGATAATAAAGATTTCATGGGGCCGTAGCCGATGCGCTGGCGATAGAAACTGTAAGAGGCTTTGAATCCGCTGGCAAACAGCATGTAGAAAGGTATCACCAGTGCCATGAGGGCATAAACCAGAATCAGCGGGCATATCCGGATGATCCAGATAAGTGCACGCTGCATCCAGACGGTTCCGCCAGTGGAACCTTTCCAGGTCGTCTGTTTTTTATCAGCCAATCTTTTCTGCGATGAAAGAATATAATTCGTCCACGGTCTTTACGACTTTGAAATCTTCCGGCTTCATCTTGAAACCGAAGTTCTCTTCAATATAGACAACTACGTCCACTACCTCGAGGGAATCTACGCCAAGGTCCTCTTTGAGGCGGGCGCCGCCGGTGATCTTTTCCTCTTCAATCTCCAGCTCGTCAATCAGAAACGAGTTTACTTTCTGCTCAATCTGTTCTAAAGTCATATCTATTTGTTGTTAATTTTACAAACCAGGATTGTGTGGCCCTGTCCAAGACGGTCGTGTACCTCTTCTACCTTAAGACCGGCCTTGTCAATGAGCCTGATCATATCGTCTGAATGGTACATTTTTGAATTGCCGTTGGCCATCACGGCAAAATAGAGTGAGGTCATAGTAAGGCAGAACGATGCCGGTTCAAACTGCTGGCGGTCCCAGAAGGTCTCCATAATGCAGAGGCGTGTGTCTGGCTTCATCATCCTGACAGCCCTCTGGAGTATAGAGAGGATTTCACTCTCTGAGAAGCAATCCAGGAACTGGCTCATCCAGATTATATCAGGATTTATATCCCCGGGGAACTCACTCTCCGGATTAAGCATGTTCATGGGGCAACCGCTGATTCTCTCTGCGCCGGGTTTCCCCTGGGTGGCCTCACGCATCAAGCCCAGCTGCTGCGGCAGGTCAACTATGGTTACCTTGACATCTGGATTATAACCCACGCAGCGCATTGCAAAACGGCCGGTATTGCCACCGACATCCACAATCCTTGAGGGGTGATAGGAGAAGAGTATCTCAAGCGCCTCCTCAAATGAACTGTCGGAATAGAAGTGGTCGAATCCGAACCAGCTCTCCTGCACCTTGGGAGGGAGGGAAGAGAGGGCCTCGTATATGGTCGGCCAGTTGCCGAAATGCTCCAATCCGGCAGGACGGCCCTCCAGAAGGGACTCCTCCATGCGGAAGAAACCCTCGTAGTTTACATCGTGGTTAAAGTCGACGTTGACCCGGGTTGCGGGGTCGTTGAGAAGGAACCAGCCTACCTTGGAAATGGAATAACGGTCGGTGTCGGGGTCTATAATTATAGTGCCTATCGAGAGCGATGCTTCAAGCAGCACCTTCACTGCATATTCTGGCAACTTGGCCTCAGCCGTGAGCTCTTCAAGCGTCATGGGCTTGTTTCTGAGCATCTCCAGCAGGCCAAACTTGATCATCAGCCTGGATGTCTGGAACACCATCGGGCCAAATGCGATAAACTCCGCGAGGCGCTGGGCTTCACGGGCGTTAAGATGATCCTTTGAATATGCTTTTCGGATATCCGGGAACAAATTCATAGTTATGGTTGGGTAAATACTCCTTATCTTTAATCCGCAAAGTTAACAAAATAATAAAATATGTATATTTGTATTGCAGAAAGTCATTAAACCATTAACGATATGAAGAAATTATTTTTAGCACTTGTAGTTTTGCTGGCCGTATCATTCTCGATGCAGGCTCAGAGAAAAGTTGAATTCAGCGAAGATGCCGATCTGGAATTTGGCAACAAAGTATTTGTTGTAGAACCCATCAGCTATCTGGGTTACGGTTATCATCTGAAGAGCAAGGAGATGGCTCCGGAACAAAATGCGTTTAACAGTGAGTTTTTTGTCAACATAATGGAACTCGGCATCCGTCCTGCCAAATCATTTATGATTGCCCTCGGTGTTGACTATGACCTGGACCAGTATCGTCTTGACAACGGCCATGTATGGGGTGCCGATGCCAGAATCCAATCTCTTGCGAGGGCCGATTTAAGCAAAAAGAGCTATTCCAGACTCAATGTACACACGTTTGCAATCCCCCTGAGCCTGGAGTTCAGGGCCGGCAAGAGCGCTGTCCGCATTGGTGCGGCAGGTGAATACAACCTGCCGGCAGTCGTAAAGACCAAAGGTGTCACCGAAGATGGTTTTACAACCAAGGTAAAGGAAAAGGTCCTGGACGTCAAACAGTTCAACTACAACGTCTTTGCCTCTTTATCCTACGGCGGTCTTGGCGTGTATGCAAGATACAGCCCTTCCCAGATCTTTGTGGGTGATAATGCCCCGGTTGTCCAAACCTTCACTGTAGGTGCAGTTATCGGATTGGGAATGTAGTTCTTTTAAGACAGTTTATAATTGAAAAACCGCAGACGGATTTCCGCCTGCGGTTTTTGCTAACAACATAACACAACTATCGTATGAACAGCAGTTCTCTGTATTTGGGAAGGGGCCAGCAGGCATCATCTACCATAAGCTCGAGTTTGTCAATCTGATAGCGGATCTCGTCGAGTTTTGGCGCCACGGTGTCGTGATATGAAATTGCCTTGACATGCTCGTCGGCAATCACATTGGCCTTCTTGCGCGCATTTACCAACTCCTCTACCATAGTCTCAATACTGGAGGTGCGCTCTGCAATCTCCTCTATTATCTTAACGTTGCGTTCTGAGAGTTTGGCTGCCTTTTCAGCGGGGAATGTTGCATAAATGTTGCGCACATTCTCCAGCAGCTGGCTCTGATATCTGGTGGCCACCGGGATGATATGATTCATGGACAGGTCGCCGAGCACGCGGGCTTCAATCTGTATCTTCTTGGTGTAAGTCTCCCATTTGACCTCGTTGCGGGCTTCAAGCTCTTTTTCTGTCATCACGCCCAGCTTGGAGAACATATCGATGCTCGACTTGTCCAGGTAACGCTCAAAGATGACGGGGCAGGATTTTTCGGTATCCAGGCCACGTTTTTCTGCCTCTGCCACCCACTCGTCGCTATAGCCGTTGCCGTCGAAACGAATAGGTTTGCAGGTAGCTATATCCTCCCGGATAATATCCAGAATGGCGTGATAGGTGGCGTTGTGCTTGCCTGTCTTGAAGGCCTTGTCGCCGCTGATGGCTGCGATACGCGCATCTACCCGTTTCTTGAAATCTGCCAGAGCTTCGGCCACTGCGCTGTTGAGGGCAATCATTGCAGAAGCGCAGTTCGCCTCGCTGCCCACGGCGCGGAACTCGAACCTGTTGCCGGTAAATGCAAACGGGCTGGTACGGTTGCGGTCGGTGTTGTCTATCATTATCTCCGGAATCTCCGGGATGTCCATCTTCATCCCTTGCTTGCCCGCCATGGAGAGGGCGTCGGGGTCGGCTTTCTCAATATGGTCGAGCAGCTCTGAAACCTGCTTGCCAAGGAAGGAAGAGATAATTGCAGGCGGAGCTTCGTTGGCGCCCAGGCGATGGGCGTTGGAAGCCGACATTATGCTGGCTTTGAGCAGGCCGTTGTGACGATATACGCCCATCAGGGTCTCTACTATGAATACCACGAACCGCAGCGTGTCTTCCTGGGTCTTGCCGGGTGCGTGCAGGCGTACGCCGGTATCTGTAGAGAGGCTCCAGTTGTTGTGCTTGCCGCTGCCGTTGATGCCGGCGAAGGGTTTTTCATGGAGCAGCACGCGGAATCCATGCTTGCGGGCAACCTTGCGCATAAGGCTCATGAGAAGCATGTTGTGGTCAACTGCAAGGTTTGTCTCCTCAAATATAGGGGCCAGCTCAAACTGGTTGGGTGCAACCTCGTTGTGACGGGTCTTGCATGGGATGCCGAGCTCCAGGGCCTGGATCTCAAGGTCTTTCATGAATGCCTGAACACGGTCGGGGATAGTGCCAAAATAGTGGTCGTCCATCTGCTGGTTCTTGGCAGAGTCGTGACCCATCAGCGTACGTCCGGTAAGCAGCAGGTCGGGACGTGCGGAATAAAGCCCCTCATCTACAAGGAAATACTCCTGCTCCCATCCGAGGGTGCTGAAGACCTTCTTGACATTGGGATAGAAATAGTGGCACACATCTGTCGCAGCCACATTTACCGCATGCAGCGAACGGAGCAGCGGGGCCTTGTAGTCAAGCGCTTCGCCACTGTATGAGATAAACACAGTGGGGATACAAAGGGTGTCATCTATTATGAACACAGGGGATGTCGGGTCCCAGGCAGAATAGCCGCGCGCCTCAAAGGTTGAGCGGATACCGCCGCTGGGGAACGACGATGCGTCGGGTTCCTGCTGAACGAGCAACTTGCCGCTGAACTCCTCAATCATACCGCCCTTGCCGTCGTGCTCCACAAAGGAGTCGTGCTTTTCTGCGGTACCTTCTGTAAGCGGCTGAAACCAGTGCGTGTAGTGGGTGACGTCGTTTTCTGTGGCCCACTGCTTCATTCCGGCAGCAACTGCGTCAGCCACGTTAAGGTCAAGCTGTGCGCCGTTGTCCATCACATCTATCATCTTGTTGTACACCTGCTTGGGCAGATATTTGTACATCTTTTCGCGATTGAATACTTTCTTTCCAAAGTATTCGCTCGGTCTCTCTGCCGGGACCTTGATGTCGAGCGGTTTCTTCTTGAACGCTTCCGCTACGACCTGGAATCTTAAGTTTGCCATAATAGTTAGTATTAAAGTGTTAGAACCATCTTTCTATTCTTTTCAGTGCCTCTTCTGTCTGTTCGTGAGTGCCGAATGCCGTGAATCTCGCATAGCCTTCTCCTGAGGGGCCGAACCCTGCGCCGGGGGTGCAGACAACATGTGCCCGGTTCAGCATCTCGTCAAAAAACCTCCAGCTGGGAATGCCGTGAGGGGTTTTCATCCAGACATAAGGGGCGTTGGCACCGCCGTAAACCTCGTAACCGAGGGTGCGGAAGCGCTTCAGCATCAGCTCTGCATTCTGCATATAGTATGCAATTGTCTTGCGTACCTGTTCCTTGCCTTCCGGAGTATAAATAGCCTCTGCCGCACGCTGGCTCAGGTAGCTGGTGCCGTTGAACTTGGTGCACTGGCGGCGCAGCCAGAGCGGGTTGAGCTCTATCCTCTTGCCCTCCAGGGTGGCTGCGGAGACCTCTTCAGGAACTATTGTATAACCGCAGCGGACCCCGGTAAAACCGGCCGTCTTGGAGTAACTGCGGAACTCGATGGCGCATTTGCGTGCGCCGCGGATTTCGTATATGGAGTGGGGGATATCGGGATCCTGTATATATGCCTCGTATGCTGCGTCGTAAAAAATCAGGGCGTCGTTATGCAGGGCATAATTGACCCATTTGCGGAGCTCTTCCTTGGATATCACAGTCCCTGTGGGGTTGTTGGGATAGCACAGATAGACCACATCTACGCGGCGGTTGGGGATCTCCGGCACAAAATTGTTCTCTGCCGTGCAGGGGAAATATACCACGTTGGACCAACGGTCATGAGCGTCTTTCACGCCGGAGCGGCCAATCATGGAGTTGGAATCGAGGTAAACAGGGTAGATGGGGTCGGTTACCCCTATGGAGTTGTCCCAGCGGATAAGCTCCTGGATATTGCCCGTATCACTTTTGGCACCGTCGTTTATGAACACCTCGTTTATATCAAGATGGATTCCGCGGGGGAGATAATCGTTCTTGATGATGGCTTCCCTTAAGAATTGATATCCCTGCTCCGGGCCGTAGCCGCGGAATGTCTCTGCACGGCCCATCTCGTCGGCCGCCTTGTGCAGCGCTTCCACCACTGCCGGGGCGAGCGGCTGGGTGACATCGCCTGTGCCAAGGCTAATCACATTCACGTTCTTGTGTGCAGACTTGAATGCGCTGACCTTGCGGGCAACATCTGCAAACAGGTAGTTGCCGGGCAATTTCAAGAAATGTTCATTAACCAGTGCCATAATCTACAAATCAATGTCTCCTTCAAATACTTTCTCGGCCGGACCCGAAAGGTAAACATGGCCTGCCGGCGGATTCCAATCTACTTCAAGGTCGCCTCCGTCCATCGCTATGGTTACCTTTTTGCTGGCGCGGCCGGTTAACGAAGCCGCCACTGCAGTTGCACATGCGCCAGTGCCACATGCCTTTGTGATGCCGCTACCCCGTTCCCAAACCCTGACCCTGATGCGCTCAGGGGAGATTATCTGTGCAAATTCCACATTGCAACGCCTGGGAAAAACGGGATCTGTTTCAAGTTCAGAACCAAATTTGCCCACATCCAGGGTATCGATATCAGCCACAAAGGTAATAAAATGAGGATTACCCATAGAAACAAACATCCCCTTAAATTTTCTCCCCGCTGCATCCAGCTCAATCTCCCTGCCGGGGACACCGGCAAACTGCTCGCGGCAATCTGTCCTGGGCTCAAGCATATCCACCGTTACACTCTCGACATGACCGGAATCGCTGTCGCTGACCTTAAGCCACAAATCCTTTATCCCGGAGAGCGTCTGGAGCCTTATTACCTTCTTGCTGCTCAACCCTTTTTCGTAGATATACTTTCCGATGCAACGGGAGGCGTTGCCGCACATATCGGCCTCGCTGCCGTCTGCATTAAAAATCCTCATACTGAAATCCGCACCAGGGGCATCGGCCTTACCAATCAAAACCAGACCGTCTCCTCCGATACCTTTATTGCGGTCACTCCACGTGGTCGCGCACCTTGCGGGATCGGGAATATCATACGCTGAGGCGTCAACGTAAATGTAATCGTTGCCGGCTCCCTGCATTTTTGTGAAGTGAACAGTGTGTTTCATTTTGAAATTTTCCGGTTGCAATTTTAGTCAGCAGTTCCCTAAACACAAACTGTTTGCGCTGTTTTTCTTGCTAGATTTTTTGCGATTGGTTTCAATTTGTAAGCAAATGGCTGGAAACACTTTCATTTCTGACGTGATTATCGGCTTCAGGGTATGATATATCGCAGGGTTAAATTATTGTTGATAATTAAATGTTCGAAACGGCTAAGCGATAGAACTCAATATATATTTTTGCCGCCGTAAAGAGAAAAAATGAATCATTATGCAGCAAAAGGGTCTTTACAGTAACTCTTACGAACACGACAGTTGCGGCGTCGGAATGGTGGTTAACATCCACGGAGGGAAAACCCATCAACTGGTAGATGATGCACTCAAGGTGCTGGAAAACATGTGCCACCGCGGGGCGGAGGTCGGCAAGGACGGCGACGGCGCCGGTATCATGCTTCAGATTCCTCACGAATTCATCCTGCTTGCAGGTATTCCCGTGCCGGAGAAAGGCAAGTACGCCACCGGCTTGGTGTTCCTGCCTAAAGATGAAAAGCGTCAGCAGCAAATTCTGGGCATCATTATAGAGGAGATCGAGCGCGACGGTCTCCAGCTGATGCATCTCCGCCAGGTCCCCACAAAGAGTGAATGCCTGGGCGAGAGGGCGCTTGCCACCGAACCTGATATCAAGCAGATTTTCATCACCGGCGTGCAGGACGACAAGGTAGAAACCTTCCCCCGCACGCTCTACGTTTTAAGAAAGCGGATAGAGAAGCGTATCAGCGACAAAGATTTCTACTTCTGCTCGCTGAGCAATACCAGCATCGTGTACAAGGGTATGCTCTCCAGCATGCAGCTCCGCGAGTTTTATCCCGATCTGAGCAACCCTTATTTTACCAGCGGCCTGGCGGTGGTTCACTCCCGTTTCAGCACAAACACATTCCCGACTTGGTCACTGGCACAGCCGTTCCGCCTTTTGGCTCACAACGGCGAAATCAACACCATCCGCGGTAACCGCGGCTGGATGCAGGCCCGCGAGAGCGTCCTCAGCAGCGATGCACTGGGCGACATCCGCCAGATATCCCCAATTATCCAGCCCGGAATGTCCGATTCTGCAAGCCTGGACAACGTTCTGGAGTTTTTCCTGATGAGCGGGATGAGCCTGCCTCACGCTATGGCGCTTTTGCTGCCTGAATCATTTAACGACAAGAACCCGATTCCGGAGGACCTGAAGGCCTTCTATGAATACTATTCCATATTGATGGAGCCATGGGACGGACCCGCGGCTCTGATATTCTCAGACGGTCGGTTTGCAGGCGGTATGCTTGACCGCAACGGTCTGCGTCCGGCCCGCTACACCATCACCAAGAGTGACACAATGGTGGTCGCTTCCGAGGTGGGTGTCATGGATTTTGACCCGACCCAGGTGGTGGAGAAAGGCCGTCTGCAACCGGGCAAGATTTTACTGATTGATACCCAGGAGGGCAAGATTTATTATGACGGAGAGATTAAGCGCACCCTGGCGGCGGAGCACCCGTATCGCCAGTGGCTCTCTACCAACCGCATCCAGCTGGAAAAGCTGCATAGCGGACGTCATGTAAACAATGCCGTTGATAATCTGGTGGCAAAAGAGTTGCTGTTCGGCTATGGCGAGGAGGACATCTCTTCTTCCATAATCCCGATGGCAACGACAGCCCAGGAGCCTACAGCCTCAATGGGTAATGACACCCCGCTGGCTGTAATCTCCAAAAAGCCGCAGGTTTTCTTTGATTATTTCCGCCAGCAGTTTGCCCAGGTCACCAACCCTGCTATTGACTCAATCCGCGAGAGCCTGGTGATGAGCCTTGAGGAGTACATCGGCCGGGTAGGCGCCGGAATCCTTGATCCCGACGAGAGCAACTGCAAGATGGTGCGCCTGCCACATCCTATTCTGAACAACACCCAACTTGACCTGCTGTGCAACATCCGCTACAAAGGCTTCAATACCATCAAGTTGCCGATGACATTTACCGGCGACCTGCGTGCCGCACTGGACAAGCTTTGCAAGGATGCAGAACGGAGTGTGGACGAAGGTTACAATTATATTATCCTCTCTGACCGTGATGTGGATGAGAAGCACATAGCCATACCGAGCCTGCTGGCCGTATCGGCAGTGCACCACTACCTGATTTCTGTGGGCAAGCGCGTTCAGACAGCCCTTATTGTGGAGAGCGGCGAAATACGTGAAACCATGCATGCGGCGCTGCTGCTGGGTTACGGTGCATCGGCCCTTTGCCCTTACATGGTATTTGCTATCCTGGACGATTTGGTCAAGAAGGGGAAGATACAGGAGGACTATTCAACCGCAGAGAAGAACTATATCAAAGCGGTTTGCAAGGGCCTGCTCAAGATAATGGCAAAGATGGGCATCAGCACCATCCGCAGCTATCGCGGCGCCAAGATATTCGAGAGCGTAGGCCTTAGCGAAGATCTGCTCCGGGCATATTTCGGTACCGAGGTCAGCACCATCGGCGGCGCCGGGCTGGAGAAGATTGCAGCCGATGCAAAGGCCTTCCACAGCCTTGCGTTTGCCAGCAAAGAGGATGCGCTCCTGCCAAATCTGGGCCGCTTCCGCTGGCGTCGCGACGGCATCCGTCACGCATGGAATCCCGAGACTATCGCCACCCTGCAGCTGGCATGCCGCAAAGGTGACTACGCATTGTTCAAAAAATACACTTCGCTGGCCGACAACAAGACCGAACCTATATTTATCCGCGACTTTATGGGCTTCAAGTCAAACCCCATTCCCGTGGATGAAGTGGAGCCTGTAGAGAGCATCGTGAAGCGGTTCGTTACCGGGGCCATGTCTTTCGGCGCGCTCAGCATAGAGGCGCACGAGACAATTGCCCTCGCAATGAACAAGCTCGGCGCCCGCAGCAATACGGGTGAGGGCGGCGAGGATTCCCAGCGCTTCCACAGCGATGTGGATGGCATAAGCCTGAGCAGCAAGACCAAACAGGTCGCTTCCGGCCGATTTGGCGTTACCACAGAGTATCTGGTCAATGCTGAAGAACTCCAGATTAAGGTTGCCCAGGGGGCAAAACCGGGCGAAGGCGGTCAGCTCCCCGGTTTCAAGGTCAACGAGATAATTGCCAAAACGCGTCACTCAATTCCCGGTATTTCGCTCATTTCGCCGCCGCCTCACCACGATATTTACTCTATAGAGGATTTGGCGCAGCTCATCTTTGACCTCAAGAATGTCAATCCAAAGGCCAAGGTCAGCGTCAAGCTTGTTTGCGAAAGCGGAGTCGGCACAATCGCCGCCGGTGTCGCCAAGGCAAAGGCAGATTTGATTGTACTCAGCGGCGCTGAGGGCGGTACCGGTGCAAGCCCCGCCTCAAGTATGCGTTTCGCCGGCATTCCGCCGGAGATTGGTTTGAGCGAAGCCCAGCAGACACTGGTCCGTAACGGCCTTCGCGGGCAAGTTCGCCTGCAGGTCGACGGCCAGATCAAGACCGGTCGCGACGTGATATTGATGGCACTGCTCGGTGCCGACGAATTTGGATTCGGTACCGCTGCGCTGATTGTGCTGGGTTGCGTAATGATGAGAAAGTGCAACCTTAACACATGCCCTATGGGCGTTGCAACCCAGGATCCCAAGCTCCGCGAGCATTTCCAGGGCAAGGTTGACCATCTGGTTAATTACTTCACCTTTATGGCGCAGGAAGTTCGCGAATATCTCGCAGCAATGGGTCTCAAGAGCATGGACGATGCAATCGGCCGTACAGATTTGATAGAAACCCAGGCATCTCCGCTCGATTTTGGCCGCCTGCTATATCAGGAGAAAGGTACTCTTCACCACACCACAGACAAGCCTTTTGTTCTGGATGATGTGCTTGACCAGAGGCTTATCAAAGTCTCCGGAAACGCTATCGAGCGCGGAGAAGAGATTACCCTGGACTTCGCCATCAAGAATACTGACCGTGCCGTGGGCGCAATGCTCTCCGGTGAGATAGCAGCAAAATATGGCAACGACGGCCTGGCAGAAGATACCATCAGCGTCAAGTTCAAAGGCTCGGCCGGACAGTCGTTCGGTGCATTCCTCGCACACGGTGTCTCTTTCAAGCTGGAGGGTGAGACCAACGACTATTTTGCATAAGGTCTCAGCGGCGGACGTATTGCTATCCTGCCGCCTATGCGCAGCAACTTTGCCGCAGAAGACAATATCATTGCCGGCAACACCGGCCTTTACGGAGCAACCTCCGGCGAGCTTTATGTCAACGGTAAGGTGGGCGAGCGGTTTGCCGTGCGCAACTCGGGCGCCATTGCTGTGATAGAGGGTGCCGGAGACCACTGCTGCGAATATATGACCGGCGGCCGCGTGGTTGTGCTGGGCGAGACCGGGCGCAACTTTGCAGCCGGTATGAGCGGCGGTGTGGCCTATGTATGGAACAAGAAGGGCGACTTTGACTATTTCTGCAACATGGATATGGTCGAAATCAATCTGGTAGACGATGCACAGTACCGCAAGGAACTGCACGAACTCATCCGCCAGCACTACCTCTATACCGGCTCCAAGCTGGCCCGTACGATGCTGGATGACTGGCAGCGTTATGCCGACGAATTTGTCCAGGTAGTGCCTATAGAATACAAACGCGTGCTGCAGGAAGAGCAGATGCGCAAATTGCAGCAGAAGATTGCTGAGGTTCAAAGAGATTACTAGTTATGGGAAATCCAAAAGCATTTATGGAGGTTGCCCGGCAAGAGGCCGGATACCGTCCGATACACGACAGGGTACACGATTTTGGAGAGGTGGAGCAGACTCTCAACTCCAAGGACCGCCGCCTTCAGGCGTCCCGCTGCATGGATTGCGGAGTGCCGTTCTGCCACTGGGCCTGCCCGCTGGGCAACAAGGCTCCCGAGTGGAACGACGCGCTGTTCAAGGGCGACTGGGAGCTTGCATACAAGCTGCTCTCGGCTACCAACCCGTTCCCTGAATTCACCGGGAGGGTGTGTCCCGCATTGTGCGAAAAGGCCTGCGTGCTGAACCGCTTCAACCATGAGCCTACCACCAACCGCGAGAACGAGGCTGCCATAACAGAAACAGCTTTCCGCGAAGGGTTCGTTCCGGTGCGTCACCCGGAGCGCAACGGCAAGAAGGTAGCTGTGATTGGCGCCGGCCCCTCTGGCCTGGCCGCTGCTGAATTGCTCAATATGAAGGGGTACGCAGTTACGGTATTTGACAAGAACGAGGCTCCCGGCGGACTGCTTCGCTACGGTATTCCCAACTTCAAGCTGAACAAGGCTATCATTAACCGCCGTGTGGATATCCTGAAGCAGGAGGGGATAGAGTTCAATTGCGGAGAGGCCGTTGAATGCGACGCTTCCTTTGCATCCAAATACGACGCTGTGGTAATTGCAACCGGCACTCCGTTACCTCGTGATTTGAAAGTGCCCGGACGTGAACTCAAAGGGGTTCATTTTGCACTTGAGATTCTCTCCCAGCAGAACCGCGTCCTCGCGGGGATGGAGTTCTCCAAGGAGGACCGTATCACCGCCAAAGGGAAGGACGTTCTGGTAATCGGCGGTGGCGACACCGGCAGTGACTGTATCGGTACCGCCCACCGTCAGGGCGCTCTGAGCGTGACTCAGATTGAAATCATGCCGCGCCCTATCGACGGACCCGACGACCCTGCCAACCCCTGGCCTAACTTCCCGCGCACATTTAAGACCACATCTTCCCACGAAGAGGGGTGTACCCGCCGCTGGAACATCAATACGCTCGAATTCATTGGCGAAGACGGCAAACTGACTGGTGTCAAGGTGCAGGAAATCGACTGGAAACCCAATCCGGAGGGTGGCCGCCCGATAATGGTGGAGAAGGGCAAGCCCGAGATTATCAAGGCAGAGCTGGTGCTTCTGGCAATGGGCTTCTTCAAACCGGAACATCCCCAGTATCCGGAGAATGTCTTTATCTGCGGCGATGCCGCCAACGGTCCGTCGCTGGTGGTCCGCGCCCTTGCAAGCGGTCGCGATGCGGCAGAGAAGGTGGATAAGTATCTCAGCAAGTAATATGGCTTCAACAAAATACATTTTCGTGACCGGCGGTGTGGTCAGCAGCCTGGGCAAGGGTATTATCTCTTCATCCATAGGCAAGTTGCTGCAGGCACGCGGTTACAAGATCACAATCCAGAAGTTTGACCCCTATATCAACATAGATCCGGGGACTCTCAATCCATACGAACACGGCGAGTGCTACGTTACCGCCGATGGTATGGAGACCGACCTTGACCTTGGTCACTACGAGCGTTTTACCGGGATCCGGACCACCCGCCACAACTCCATGACCACCGGCCGCATTTACAAGGCCGTGATAGACAAAGAGCGGAGCGGGGAGTATCTGGGACACACTATCCAGGTAGTGCCTCATATTACAGACGAGATCAAGAGGCGGATCAAATACCTTGGCGATACAGAAGGGTACGACTTTGTAATTACGGAGATAGGCGGAACCATCGGTGACATTGAGAGCGCACCGTTCCTGGAGGCTATCCGCCAGATGAAGTGGGAGATGGGGCGCGACGCCGTTTGCATCCATCTCACCTATGTGCCCTATATCAAGGCGGCCGACGAACTCAAGACCAAACCTACCCAGCACAGCGTAAAGGAGCTGCTGGCCAACGGTATCCAGCCCGACATTTTGATTCTCCGCACAGAGAAGCATCTCGACGACCATCTGCGTGCAAAAGTTGCAGGCTTCTGCAATGTAGATTTGGAGTGCGTGATACAAAGTGAAGATTTGCCCAGCATCTACGAGGTCCCGGTTAATATGCAAAAACAGGGGCTCGATGCAGCAATCATGCGCAAGATGGGCATTCCGGTTGGTGAGACACCGCAACTCGGGGCGTGGAACCGTTTCCTGGAGATGCGTCACAGCGCCACAGAGACCGTCAGCATAGGGCTCGTTGGTAAATACGACCTGCAGGATGCATACAAGAGCATCAGCGAGAGCCTCAGTCATGCAGCCACCTATAACAATCGTAAAGTAAACATCACATTTATTAACTCGGAGCAGCTGGAAGTCCCGGAGAATCCTGCGTGGGAGACACTCCGCTCGCAAGACGGCCTTGTGATATGCCCGGGCTTTGGGCAGCGGGGCATCGCCGGCAAGGTGTTGGCGGCTAAGTATGCGCGGGAGAATGATGTCCCGTGCTTTGGAATATGCCTTGGCATGCAGATGATGGTGATTGAGTTTGCCCGTGATGTGCTTGGGTATGCAGATGCCGACAGTACCGAGATAAATCCCCGCACAGCGAACAATGTCATCGATTTGATGGAGGAGCAGAAGAATGTAACCCAAATGGGAGGCACCATGCGCCTTGGTGAATATCGTTGCGTTATCCGCAAGGGGAGTCGCGCTCTGCAGGCATACGGCGGCAGAGAGGATATCTGCGAACGCCACCGTCACCGCTACGAATTCAACAACAGTTACCGCGACGCTTTTGAGCAGGCTGGTATGCAGTGCGTCGGCATCAACCCCGATGCAGATCTGGTAGAGATGGTAGAGATCCCGTCGCTGCGCTGGTACATAGGTACCCAGTTTCATCCGGAGTACTCATCTACGGTTCTCCATCCCCATCCGCTCTTTATGGATTTTATAAAAGCTGCAATCTCAAAATAGTCAAGTCATGTGTGGTATAGTTGGTATCTTTAATATCGAAGAGCAGTCGGAGGCGCTGCGCCGGAAGGCTTTGGAAATGAGTCGCCGCATCAGGCACCGCGGCCCCGACTGGAGTGGAATTTGGTGCGGAGACAGTGCGATTCTTGCCCATGAACGCTTGAGTATTGTCGATCCCGAAAGCGGCCGCCAGCCCCTCTTTTCGCCCGACGAGGCTCTGGTGCTGGCCGTCAACGGTGAGATTTACAACCATCAGGATATCCGCAGGCGCTTTGCCGGGAAATACCGTTTCCTTACCGGAAGCGACTGCGAGGTTATTCTTGCCCTCTACCAGAAGATGGCAGATGAAGGTGAGATAACCCACGAACGGATAACGGAAATGCTGGAGTCTCTCAGCGGCATCTATGCATTTGCCCTGTACGACAGTGTCCGCGACAGTTTCCTGGTTGCCCGCGACCCGATTGGCGTGATACCCCTGTATATAGGTTATGATGCCGACGGCAAAGTATATGTCGCATCTGAGTTGAAGGCACTGGAAGGGGAGTGTGAGCGTTACGAACCTTTCCTGCCGGGGCATTACTATTGGAGCGGAGAGGGCAAGATGACGCGCTATTACAAGCGTGACTGGATGGAGTTTGACGCTGTTAAAGACAATCCCGCAAGCAGCGAGGATATCCGCCAGGCGCTCCGCGGCGCCGTCAAGCGGCAGCTTATGAGCGATGTGCCTTACGGTGTGCTTCTCTCAGGCGGCCTGGATTCCAGCATTGTATCGGCAATTGCAGAGCGATTTTCGCAGAATCGTATAGAGGATGACGACCGCAGCCGCGCATGGTGGCCGCGCCTGCACAGTTTTGCAGTCGGACTCAAGGGTGCGCCTGACCTGGCAAAAGCGCGTCTGGTGGCAGACCATATCGGCACAGTCCATCATGAAATAAAATACACTGTCCAGGAGGGTCTGGATGCCATCCGGGACGTGATTTACTACATAGAGACCTACGACGTCACTACAGTCCGCGCCTCGACACCGATGTATCTGCTCGCCCGCGTAATCAAGTCCATGGGTATCAAAATGGTGCTTTCCGGCGAGGGGGCAGACGAGATTTTTGGCGGATATCTTTACTTCCATAAAGCACCCTCTGCGCGGGAGTTCCATGAAGAGACCGTCCGCAAGCTCTCCAAGCTCTATATGTACGACTGCCTGCGTGCCAACAAGAGCCTATCTGCATGGGGCGTGGAGGGTCGCGTGCCGTTCCTGGACAAGGAGTTCCTGGACGTGGCCATGCGCACCAATCCTGAGGCAAAGATGTGCAGCGGAGATACTGTGGAGAAGAAAATTCTCCGCGAGGCATTTGAAGATATGCTGCCCGACGAGATAGCATGGCGTCAGAAAGAGCAGTTCAGCGACGGCGTGGGTTACTCCTGGATTGACTCTTTGAAAAAGATTACGGCAGAGGCGGTGAGCGACGACCAGATGGCACATGCTGCAGAGCGTTTTCCAATCAATCCTCCTGCCAACAAAGAGGAGTACTATTACCGCAGCATTTTTGAAGAGCACTTCCCGTCAGAATCGGCGGCCAGGAGCGTCCCCCAGGAGGCCAGCGTGGCATGCTCTACAGCCATTGCACGTGAATGGGACGAGGCCTTTAAAAAGCTCAACGACCCCAGCGGCCGCGCGGTAGCCGGAGTTCATAATCAGGCTTATTAATAATGGAAATCCTTAAGCACGAATGCGGCGTTGCGATGATCCGGCTTTTGAAGCCGTCATCGTACTACAAAGAGAAATACGGCAGCGAAAAGTGGGGGACGGGCAAGCTCTATCTGATGATGGAGAAGCAGCACAACCGCGGCCAGGAGGGTGCCGGCATAGCATCCGTGCATCTGGAGGCGGAGCCCGGCGAAGAGTATATGTTCCGCCACAAAGCGCTGGGCAAGGATGCTATTTCCGAGATTTTTGCCGAGGCTGGTGACGAATTTAACGGTGAACTTCTCATGGGGCACCTGCGTTATTCCACCACAGGCAAAAAGGGGCTCACCTTTGTCCTTCCGTTCCTCAGGCGCAACAACTGGCGCGCAAAGAACCTCTGCATCTGCGGAAACTTCAATATGACCAACATAGACGAGGTGTTCGACACCATCGCCGCGCAGGGTCAGTATCCCCGCACCGCCAGCGATTCGTACATAATGCTGGAGGAGATGGGGCACCGGCTGGACCGTGAGGTGGAGCGCAACTTCTCTATTGCTTCGCTGATGGGTCTGCAGGGGCGCGATATCACCAGTTATATCGATTCCAACGTAGATATCACCAAGGTGCTTAAGACCACGATGTCCATGTTTGACGGTGGCTATGTGGTTTGCGGCCTCACCGGCAGCGGCGAGTTCTTTGCAATGCGCGACCCCTGGGGCATCCGGCCGGCATTCTACTATCAGAGCGAGGAGGTTGTAGCGCTGGCCTCGGAACGGCCGGTTCTCCAGACAACTTTCAATCTGGCTGCAGAGGAGGTTCAGGAACTATCACCGGGCAGCGCGCTTATCGTGCACCGCAATGGTAGCATATCATTCCCGTCAATCCTGCAGGCGAAAGCACCCTCCAAGGCATGTTCCTTTGAGCGGATATATTTCAGCCGCGGCAACGACTGCGACATCTACCGCGAACGCAAGCAGTTGGGAGAACAGCTTGTTCCAGCTATAGAAGCATCAGTAGAAGGAGACATTCAGCATACCGTGGTGTCTTACATACCAAATACGGCAGAGGTCGCATATTACGGAATGTTACAGGGCCTCATGCGTCGTGGTCACGATGTCCGCTTTGAAAAGATAGCCTGGAAGGATATCAAGATGCGCACCTTTATAGCAGAGGGGGAGGAGAGGCGCGACCTGGCCGCCCACGTATATGACATTACTTATGGCGTAATTGAGCCAGGAGTGGACAATCTTGTGATTATTGACGACTCCATAGTACGCGGCACGACCCTTCGCGAGAGCATCATCAAGATTCTGGACCGCCTCCACCCGAAGAAGATAGTGATTGTGAGCAGCGCGCCGCAAATCCGCTACCCCGATTTCTACGGCATAGACATGCCGCGCCTGGAGGAGTTCATCGCCTTCCGTGCATGCATCGCCCTGCTGGAAGAGACAGGCAGGAAAGATCTGCTGCAAGAGGTGTATGAACAGTGCAAGGCAGAACTATTAAAGCCTGCTATGGAACAGACATTACCTGTAAAGCGCTTGTATGAACCTTTCAGCGTAGAAGAGCTCAACCGCAAAATGGTAGAGATGTTGCGCCCCGAGGACGTCCATACACCCATCGAGATGGTATTCCAGACAATAGACGGCCTTCACCACGCATGCCCCAACCATCGCGGCGACTGGTACTTTACCGGTGACTACCCAACCCCCGGCGGCATCCGCCTATGCAACACCGCCCTGGTGCAGTATTTCGAGAGCAGGTAGACACCACTGATGGTAAGTTGCACTCGTAAAGCAAAAGTGTTATCTTTGATAACTGATGACCGACTTTGCTGCCATAGATTTTGAGACTGCGAATGAGTGCCGTTCCAGCGTGTGCAGCGTTGGGGTTGTAGTGGTGCGTGGGGGAGAGATTGTGGAGAGGTTTTACAGCCTGATTCATCCGGAGCCTGAATATTACAAGTGGTTCTGTCAGCAGGTTCACGGTCTATGCCCGGAGGATACCGAGGATGCACCGGTTTTTCCTTATGTCTGGGAGAAGGTAGAGCCGCTGATTGATGGCCTTCCATTGGTTGCACATAACAGTCCGTTTGACGAAGGCTGCCTCAAAGAGGTGTTCCGTGTATATCAGATGGACTATCCTGACTACGTTTTCTATGACACGCTCACTGCGTCCCGCCGGCACTTTGGACGCGCGCTCCCTGACCACCAGCTTCAAACGGTGGCTGCCGCCTGCGGCTATGATCTGACTCATCATCACCACGCCCTGGCCGATGCCGAGGCGTGTGCCCATATTGCGATTCGGATACTATAATAAAGAAATCGCCCCCGCCAGAATAAAATCAGCGAAAAAATTGCCATATTTGCAAAATTGAAGTTGAAACAGCATAAGTGGACGGAATGGTTTCTAAAAGTGGTATGAACAAAGTTCTTGTCGCAGCATTAATCGCTGTTGCGGCATTGATTGTTTCGTACACATGCACGAACCTAAACTATGCTATCTCCGGAGAGAAAGCCACATTGAAGTACTGGCGAATTTTTAACGAATGGATATCTAACAGCGAGGAAAAGCTCCCGGATGATGTGGTTTTCATCAATGTCGACTACGATAAGCAGCTGGTGGATATCACCGATGAATTCGGGATTCCGGTGGGCAACGCCGCGATAACCGACCGCCAAAAGATATCCCGGCTCCTGGAAATAATTGAGGAATCCGGTTCATACAAATATGTCATGATGGACATATTCTTTGAATCCGGATATGAAACAGAAAAGGATAGTGTGCTCTTCAACCGGATCGCTTCAATGGAGAGAATCGTGATACCCAAACACGTCAACGGTTCCCTGGGAAACCCGGCTTTAGATGCAAAATCCGCCTACGCTGATTACGTGACGACAATCAAGGAGACCAGTTTTACTAAATACCTGCTGTTCCGTAAGGACGGGCCATCCATGCCGCTCAAATCTTATTCAGATATTACAGGACACACAGTTAAACGAGTCGGCCTTTGGTATGCCGATAATGGCAGTCTTGCCCGGAAGGTCATTTTCCCCAAGCTGTTTGTTAAAATTGTTTCTCCTTACCGCATGGATGGGCAAAAGGCATATCTGAACATAGGGGAGGATATCCTGGATGTAGCTGAAGAAGTTGACTGGCCAGATTTCTTTAAGGGAAAGTACGTTTTAATTGGTTCTTTTACGGGCGACGACAGTCATCTCTCTTATGCAGGTAATATCCCGGGATGCCTGATTAATTACAATGTGTACCTGTCGCTTATGAGAGGGCGGCACAAGATTCCGTTTGCCTTGATTCTGGTGTATTTCATCATCTTCTTTATCATGGCATACCTTATTCTGAATTCGAGTACTGTTGCATCGCAGTCCTGGGGGTGGGTATTGGCCAAAATTTTTACCATTTACTCATTGATTTTGACAATTGTTTGTATCTTTGTGTTTGCGATATGGGGCCAGGCTCATGATATCTTTATAACTTCAACGTTTTTCAGTATCATTGACATGGTCAACCGGAAATTAAAAAAGAATAAAAAACAACAACATGCGTAAGATTTTTTTACTTTTATTGTGCTTAGTCTCGACCTCCATGATGGCTGAGGACTTCAAAATACTGTTCGTCAACACTGATAACATAAAGATTGGAAAGAATACGTGCGTCGCCGGTGATGTGTTCAGCGATGCCGGGAAGATTTACTGGAAGAACTCCAAACAGGCCATGAAGGTTATCTCCCTTGATACAAAGACGCAGTATGTGATGGTCTCGGAAGACTTCAAGAACCGGAAACTGAAATCAGCAAAAGACTTTATGGTAAAATACCATAGGCTTTCTACACGTGGGATAGGGAGCCTGTCTTCTGTCTCGAGCGTTATTGGCAATAAGTTATACTGGCTCAATCCAACCCTTATCAAGATAGACTATGTGCCGGAAGAAGGAGATTACTTCTTTTTGTTGACTCCCGATAATGAAATAATAAGGTTGGAGGTGGAGGACCAGCAACTTGTGATAGATGACAGGATTTGGGGAGAAGCTAATCCGTTCCCCATTGAAACAGACCTCTATTTCCACTACAAGGACGGTGAAGACAAGTTGGTCAAATCCGGAATACTGATAAGTCCATTGCCAACTGAAATCCGGTTGAAAAAAAGGTAATCCGCGAGGTTACCTTTTTTCATCATATGACGTATTTTTATAGTGTATGTACAATACTGTAGAAAACAGGTTCAGGGGATTACTGATTGCCATTCTTCTGTTTCCCATAATTGTATTTGCGCAAGACAGGCCCGTCCTTTCCCAAGCAGATTCTTTGCAAGAAAGAGGGACAGAGTTATACGCGGAAGGTCAGTATGAGGATGCAATTACACTATTTGAGGAAGCCGCCAGAATCAGAAGAGAGCTGTTGGGCGATTGTTCCGCAGCACTATCAAACAGCCTGTTCAACATAGGGTTATGTTATTTTAACCTTGACGACTGCGCCAAGTCGCTGGATTACCATCAGCAGGCATTGGCTATACGGGAAAAGGTTCACGGTAAGGAACATCCGGATTATGCCAGCAGCCTGATCAGCATCGGGAACTGTTATAATAACCTTGGTGATTATGCCAAGGCGCTTGAGTATTATCAGCAGGCATCGGCTATACGGGAGAAGGTTCACGGTAAGGAACATCCGGATTATGCCAGCAGCCTGAACAACATCGGGCTCTGCTATTCTAACCTCGGCGACGATGCCAAAGCGCTGGATTACCATCAGCAGGCATTGGCAATACGGGAGAAGGTCTATGGAAAGGAGCATCCGGATTGTGCGGCGAGCCTGGCCAGTATCGGGTTATGTTATAATAACATTGGAGATTATGCCAAGGCGCTGGATTTTTATAAGCAGGCATCGGCTATCCGGGAGAAGGCCTACGGGAAGGAGGGCCCGGATTACGCGGCGAGCTTAGCCAACATCGGGGTTTGTTACAATAACCTTGGCGACTATGCCAAGGCGCTGGAGTGTTATCAGCAGGCGTTGGCTATCCGGGAGAAGGTCAACGGCAAGGAGCACCCGGATTATGCAAGGTGCCTGAACAACATAGGGATTTGTTATTATAACCTTGGCGACTATGCCAAGGCGCTGGAGTATTATCAGCAGACGTTGGCAATACGTGAGAAGGTCAACGGGAAGGATCATCCTGACTACGCCGGCAGTCTGGTCAGCATCGGGAACTGTTATTATAATCTTGGCAATAATGCCAAGGCACTGGAGTATTATCAGCAGGCATTGGCTATACGAGAGAAAGTTTACGGAGATGAGTACCCGGAGTACGCCAGGAGCCTGAACAACATAGGGAACTGCTACTCTGGCCTCGGCAATTATGCCAAGGCACTGGAATATTATCAGCGGGCGTTGACTATCCGGGAGAAGGTCAACGGCAAGGACCACCCGGATTACGCCATGAGCCTGGACAACATCGGAAACTGCTACTCCGGACTTGGCGACTATGCCATGGCGCTGGAGTATTATCGGCAGGCATTGGCAATACGGGAGAAGGTCTATGGAAAGAATCACCCGGATTACGCCATGAGCCTGAACAACATCGGCAACTGCTATTCTGACCTTGGTAACAACGCCAAGGCTCTTGATTGCCATCAGCAGGCGTTGGCAATACGGGAGAAGACCATCGGTAAGGAGCATCCGGATTATGCGGCAAGCCTGACCAGCATCGGGCTGTGTTATAATAACCTTGGCGACAATGCCAAGGCCCAGGAGTATTATCAGCAGGCATTGGCTATCCGGGAGAAGGTCTATGGGAAGAATCACCCGGATTACGCCATGAGCCTGAACAATATCGGGAACAGCTACTCTGACCTTGGCGACTATGCAAAGGCCCTGGATTACCATCAGCAGGCGTTGGCAATACGGGAGAAGGCCATCGGCAAGGAGCACCCGGATTACGCCATGAGCCTGAACAATATCGGGAACTGTTACTCTGACCTTGGCGACTATGCAAAAGCGCTGGATTATCATCAGCAGGCGTTGGCAATACGGGAGAAGGTCTGCGGTAAGGAACATCCTGATTACGCCATGAGCCTGAACAATGTCGGGATCTGCTATTCTGACCTGGGTAACAATACCAAGGCGCTGGATTACCATCAGCAGGCGCTGGTAATACGTGAGGAGGTCTACGGCAAGGAGCACCCGGATTACGCGGCGAGCCTGGCCAACATCGGGGTGTGTTATTATAACCTTGGCGATTACACAAAGGCGCTTAAGTGCTATCAGCAGGCATTGGCAATACTTGAGAAGGTCTACGGCAAGGGGCATCCGGATAACACCAAGAGTCTGAACAACATCGGGCTCTGTTATTATAAACTCGGCGACTATGCCAAGGCCACAGAATATCTCGCGCGTTATTCGAATGCAGTCATTTCGGTAGTCACGGCCACCTTCTCCTCTCTGACCGAGTCTCAACGTGAGTCTTTCTGGAAACGGTACAGCTATTTCTTCACTAACGAGCTATTTGACTACTGCACGTCTATATCATCCCCCGAAATGAACCGGACGGCATTCGACGGCGCTCTCTTTGGCAAGGGGCTTTTGCTGAATGCTGAGCTGGAGTTCCGTAATCTTATCCGGGAGAGTGGTGATTCTGAGGCTTTGAAGATGTATAATGACATCCAACAGAGCCGCATTCGACTGGACGATATCTATCAGGATCCGGTCGGGAAAAAGGCGCAGATTGACTCCCTGAATAACGACATAGAAACCCGTCAACAGGAGCTGATGAAGCGTAGCAAGGTGTTTGGGGACTATACGCGGAACCTGGCGCTTAAATGGACGGATGTCCAGTCGGCTCTTGGGAGGAGAGACATCGCCATCGAATTTGAGACATATACCCATAAGGACACTACTTTCTACATAGCTCTCACTCTGAAACGTGATTATGCCGAGCCTCATCTTATCGAACTGTTCAACAGTAAAGATCTCGGAGCTGTCAGACCTTCCCGCTACTACACGACAACCAGCCTTACCGATCTGGTCTGGGGGCCTCTGGAGAAAGAACTTAACAGTGTACAGAATGTATATTTCTCCCCTGCAGGTGAGCTGAACAACATCGGGATAGAGTACTTGCTGGACAAAGACGGGGAACTCATATTATCAGATAAGAGAAACTATTACCGTCTCACATCCACCCGTGAACTCGTAAAGGAGCAAGGTTCTAAGATGATAACCGATGCAACAATCTATGGCGGAATCCAATATGACAGATCTTCTGCCGGCGCACTTACCGGCACACACGGCAGATGGAAGTATCTTCCCGGGACGAAGACGGAAGCCGAATCCATCTCTAATACACTGACGTCAATGAGAGTCCAGAACGAACTCGTGGAGGGGGAACTAGGGACGGAAGAGTCTTTTAAAAATCTCAGCGGGAAAAAAAAGAATGTCATCCACATAGCGACACACGGATTCTACTGGACGGAGACCGAAGCCGCCAGGAATAAAATGGAAGCGGCTTCTTTTATGCTTGAAGGAGAGAGCCGGGCTCCAAAAGAGGACAAAGCGTTAACCAGGTCGGGACTTCTCTTCGCCGGAGCCCAGAATTCATTAGAAGGGAAGGAGATACCGTCAGATGTGGAAGATGGCATCTTGACGGCAAAAGACATTTCCCGGATGGACCTTAGGGAAACAGACCTTGTCGTCATATCGGCCTGTCAGTCAGGTCTTGGAGAGGTGACAGGCGATGGCGTGTTCGGCCTCCAGCGTGGCTTTAAGAAGGCCGGCGCGCAGTCAATAGTGATGAGCCTGTGGGATGTGGATGACGAAGCCACAAGAATTATGATGACCTGTTTCTATGAAAACCTGGCAAAAGGCAAGACCAAATACGACGCCTTCCGCGAGGCACAGAAGTACCTCCGAAAGTATGACAAAGGGAGATTTGACGCGCCCGAATACTACGCAGCCTTCGTGCTGCTTGATGCGATAAGGTAGATGTTTTTTTGTATATTTGTTTTACTTGATGCAAAAATTCATTATGAAAAGAGTTTTATTGACGATGTTGATGGTTTTGGGCGCGGGCGCCGCCATGGCGCAAAAGTATGTGCCGTGGACAGATCTGAGACCCCAGAAGACTGTATTCCTCTATGCAGATGATGCCAAGGCGGCTCTGGCTGCCATTGATGACCCGGTGGTGGCGAAGGATATAGAGTGCCTCGGCCTCCCGATAAAGGAGGAGTGCGGCATCACTAATCCGGAGTGCATGGAGGGTGACCTCGGGCAGATCAGGGAGATAAACGGCACCTCCCGTTTTGATTTGTATTTCCCCGAAAAGCCTAACGGCCAGATGGTGGTTATCTGTCCGGGCGGCGGATACCGCGTGGTCTGCACCTATGGTGAGGGGCTTTACGTTGCCGAGTGGATGCTCAAACGGGGCATCACCGTGGCTATTGCAAAGCACCGCATGCCCAACGGCCATTGGACTGTGCCGCTGGACGATATCCATGAGATTTTCTACTACTGCCGCAAGCATGCCCCTAAATGGAATGTTATAAAAATAGGCGTGATGGGCTTCTCTGCCGGAGGACATCTGGCTGCAAGCGCATCCACTCTTTATGTGGATGATGCCACCCGCCCGGACTTCAGCATACTCTATTATCCTGTTATCACTTTTGACAAGGAGGAATATGTAGAGCACGGGAGTCGCGCAAACCTGATAGGGAGCGAAGAGTATTGGGCTGCACGCCGCGGCATGACTGCCGATGAATATATCGACCGCCAGGAGGCGTACGAGTTCCTTAAGGAGCATTACAGCCTTGAGAATTGCATCAACAAGAACACCCCGCCTGCATTCCTGGTGCTGGGCCAGAACGACCACACCGTGCTTCCGATGAACAGCATACTCTACTACGAGAAACTGCTTGAGAACGGCGTACGGAGCGAACTTCACATATTCGAGCAGGGTTCGCACGGATTCTGTTTCTTCCCGGAGGGGAAGCCCGATTTCCTGCCCGCTGACGTGCGCAGTGCAATAAACGGCAGTCTGGAACGTTGGCTCAAACAAATGGAATAGTGTCATGAAAAAGATATTTGTCGCAATACTGGCAATCTGCATTGCCGCCGGCCTTCAGGCCAAAACCACATACAAGTTCTATCCTAACACAGAACTGAGGCCGGACAAGACCATTTTCCTGTATGTCCCGGATAGCAAGAAGGAGATAAAGAACGCCCTTAAATCTATCGACGACCCGGTGCACGCCAAAACTGCCGAGACGCTGGCTCTCACCATGGAGGTGGAGAGCGGCCTGGACGAGCCGGAGAATATGTTTGACCCGAACGGTGCCACTCTTAACATCAATAAATTCGCCCGTTTTGACCTCTATTTCCCTAAGAATCCTAACGGGAAGATGTTTGTAGTCTGCCCCGGCGGCGGATACAACTGTGTGTGCCACTACATTGAGGGTGTTTATGCCGCCGACTGGCTTACAGAGCACGGTTACACGGTTGCCGTTGTCAAGTACCGTCTTCCCAACGGCCATCACTCAATTCCGCTGACCGACGTTCAAACAGTTTTCTACTACTGCCGCGAGCACCAGGCAGAGTGGGGCATAGATAAGATTGGGGTGATGGGCTTCTCCGCGGGCGGTCATCTTGCCGCAAGCGCATCCGTCCTTTATGACGATGATGAGACCCGCCCCGACTACAGCGTGCTCTTTTACCCTGTAATATCCGTTACTGAGCCCTTCGGCCATGTATATACCGGCCAGAAACTTATTGGTAATTACGACCAGTTAAGGAACGATGATCCAGAAGAGTGCGAGCGCCTGATATATCGTTATCAGCTGCACAATCAGGTTACAAGCGATACCCCGCCCACATTTATTGTACTTACGTCTGACGACAGGGAGGTGAATCCGCTCAATGGTCTCTCATATTATGAGGCGCTTCTCGCGCACGATGTAAAGGCAGAAATACACTGCTACCAGACCGGCATCCACGGCTTTGGATTTGACTATTACAAGTTCAACCCCAATGACTGGCTGGGAGCTGCCCGCGACGACTTTTTTGCGACCCTTGAACGCTGGCTAAACACGCTCTAGTGAGATGATTCTCCTTGTCCCGGACAAATTCAAGGGGACGTTCACTGCGCCCCAGATAGCAGCCAAATTTGAAGAAGCCATCCGCCGCTCCGGCAACAATACGGAGGAAATTGTGTCAATACCGCTTGCCGACGGAGGCGAGGGCTCGCTTGACGTATTCCTGCAGAATTATCCCGGAGCAAGCGAGGTTCTGGTGGATACCAAAGACCCTCTGATGCGCGACGTGGTTGCGCCGATGGCAGTGGCGGGCGATACTGTGTTTATTGAGCTTGCCCGCTGCAGCGGCCTGATGATGATTGACCGTGCCGAACGCAATCCCATGAAAACCACCACATACGGTTTGGGCATGCTGCTGCTGGCTGCCCTGGAATACTCTCCGCGCAGGATTATTGTAGGGGTGGGGGGCAGCGCCACCAACGACGGCGGTCGAGGCATGATAGAGGCCATCGGCCTGGAGAATATCCATCTGTTTGACAATATCGAAGTAATGGTGGCTTGCGACGCCCGCAATCCTCTGCTTGGCCCCAACGGGGCGACATATACATACGCGCCGCAAAAAGGAGCCGATGCGCAGATGCTGCCGGTTCTTGAGCACAGGATGGAGGAGTGGGTGGCTACCGCCCGTGAATGGCTTGTTAAGCTGGGTCACACAGCCCAGGCTGCCGATTTTGACACTGTGCCCGGCGGAGGCACTGCAGGCGGGACCGGAGCGGCATTGTATGCATTCCTCAAGGCAAAACCTGTACACGGCTTTGAATTCTTCTCTCAGATGGTGGCTCTTGAAGAGAAGATCCGCTCATCGAGACTTGTAATTACCGGCGAGGGGCGTCTGGATGCCTCAAGTCTAAATGGCAAGCTGGTTGGAAGTCTGGCAGAAATGTGTGAAAAAGCATGCCGGCGGCTTTATGTGGTCTGCGGCCAGAATACACTGGGTAGCGACCCTTCTATCTGCGACATCGCGTTGCTCGCCACAGATTTCGAAGAAAAGATTGGACGTTGGTGCAGGTGCGACTGTCGGAGTGATTATCTCCCGGAAGATGGCATGTTATTCAATTTTGACTCGCCTTCCGGCTCGCATTATGGCGTTATTGCCGGCTGTGACGAGGCGGGGCGAGGTCCGCTTGCAGGTCCGGTATATGCAGCTGCGGTGATTCTCCCGGATGGATTTTATCATCCTTTACTGAAAGATTCAAAAAAGATGACTGCCGCACAGCGCGAAAAGATGTGCGAAATCATTATAAATGAAGCTGTCGCCTGGGGCGTGGCCAGCGTGTCCGCAGAGGAGATTGACCAGATAAATATCCTTCAGGCATCAATCAAAGCAATGCAGGAGGCGCTCCGGGGGATCAAGGCAGATTTCAACATCTCGCCCGACTTGATTCTTGTGGACGGTAACCGGTTTAAACCTTTTTACGATGCCGACGGAAAGCAGATTCCGCACAAATGCATCGTAAAGGGGGACGACAAGGTGCCGGAGATAAGTGCAGCATCTATCCTTGCCAAAACATTCAGGGACAAGTTTATGCAGCGTATCGACGAAGAGTATCCCCAGTATGGATGGCGCCACAATATGGGTTATCCTACAGAGGAACACCGTGAAGCCATTCACCGCTACGGTCTTTCACCATATCATCGCAAAAGTTTCGGCGTAAAATAATAAAGACCGCTTAATAGCGGTCTTCAATTTCATCTTCCTTGTCTTCTACATAATCCTTGAACCTGTCTCGAAGATTTTCGGGAATGCTTTTGTCATTTTTCACCCGTTTCTCAATCTCCCAAAGCTGGTCTTCGATTTTCTTGGCACCTTTTTTATCGCCATTCTTCAATGCGGCTTCGTAGCGGGCGAGGTAGCCATATATGCCATATTTGCGGCAAAGACCATCCAGGGTCATGGGGAATTCTTCTTTCTTCTTGTCGGGAGATGACTGCTTTGCGGCTGGTGCAGCAGGTTTTGCAGGTGCGGCAACCGCTTCATTTTCAACGGTATTTTCAACATTAAAGTCCATCCTTACCCCCTTGATCTTACCCAGGAGTTCAGCGGCCTCTTTGGAAGAGAAAAGCTTTCTTCCTTCAGGTCCAGCAGGAAGTGAGAACACAATTGTACGTTCAACACCACTGCCGGCATTATACACAGGCAAGAGATTATCCAGGTCTTCGCCTTCCAGAGCAAAGCCTTCACGTACGCGGATACCGCGGTCATCGAGCGGGGTGAGATTGATTTTAAGGCCCGAAACAGCGCTGTCGGTTTCTTTGCGGATGGGGACAACAGCCTGAATAACACGCTTTGACGGATTGTCGGCATCTTCAGTTGCGTAAATCTTGACATCACCACCCAAACTGAATGCAGTAAATGCGTTACCGGCAAATTCTACAGTGTTCTTTGGGACATAAAGCTCGGCTGGTTTCTGTTGTACGCAGGAGGTCAGCAGCAACACTGCTAAAAAAGCGAATAGGGTAATGTTTTTTTTCATAGTATTAATTGTTGGTTTATAATTCAGAGACAAAAGAATCCCAGCTGGATTCAAAGAGAGCGTCCAGGGCGGGATCACCCTGGAGTGAATTCTTGATGCAACGCTTGATATCGGCAACGGAGAGGTCCCAGCAGAGGTATGCCAGCAGCAGATCATCGGTAATATAAGCGGTATCAAATATGGTGCAATCGTCGCTGCTTATGGTGACATTCAGGCCGCGTTTGATATAGCCTGCGGCGGGATGAAGCCTCAAATCGGGGACATAACCCAGCAACTGGTTGCTCAGGGGACAAACCTCCAGCATCACATTACCGGCTTTGACACGCTTTTCTACCTCTGGATAACGGTACAGGTTTAAACCATGTCCCAAACGCTTTGAGCCAAGGTCGAGGGCATATTCAATGTTGCGGTTATTCGGGTCCATAGACTCGCCGGCGTGCATTATAATCGGTACTTTAGCTTCGCGTAGCGCCGGCGTATAGTAGAGCAGGTCTTTGCCGCAATCTTCTCCGCCCACCATGTCGTAGCCGATAAACATGTCGGGATACTTTTCCTGCAGGTGGCGTGCAAACTCCAACCGTTCCGGTACGGTCTCGGCAGGGACGCCTTTGTAATAGCAATAAACAATGTTTATATGGAAGTATGGATAGGTCTTGTGCACCTCTGCCTCAATAGCTTTTAGCGTATCCACATACTCATCCGGCGTGAGCCTGCGGCCATCTTCTTCGAATATAGTCTGGCTGATATAGCGCAGGTCTACACCCATCAGACCTTCTGCAGCCATATCCATGAAAACCTTGGTA
>JAGABI010000022.1 GCA_017614715.1 Bacteroidales bacterium
CAATGATCTTGTGGTCAAAGTCGTCACCGCCCAGGTGGGTATCACCGTTGGTGGATTTTACTTCGAACACGCCGTCGCCGAGCTCCAGGATGGAGATATCGAAGGTACCGCCACCGAGGTCGAACACAGCGACCTTCATATCCTTGTTCTGCTTGTCAAGGCCGTATGCCAGGGCTGCTGCTGTAGGCTCGTTAACGATACGCTTTACATTAAGGCCTGCAATCTCGCCAGCCTCTTTGGTGGCCTGGCGCTGACTGTCGCTGAAGTATGCCGGAACGGTGATGACAGCCTCTGTAACGGTCTGGCCCAGATAATCTTCTGCGGTCTTTTTCATCTTCTGGAGAATCATTGCAGATATCTCCTGAGGTGAATAGAGACGGTTGTCAATCTTTACACGAGGTGTGTCGTTGTCGCCACGCTCCACAGCAAAGGGGACGCGGTTAATCTCAGTCTGAACCTTAGAATATTTCTCGCCCATGAACCTCT
Organism: Bacteroidales bacterium; assembly: GCA_017614715.1. Lineage (GTDB taxonomy): Bacteria > Bacteroidota > Bacteroidia > Bacteroidales > UBA932 > Equibacterium. The sequence goes on from JAGABI010000022.1 coordinate 487, forward strand.
TGATAGAGTAAATGGTGCGCTGAGGATTGGTGATGGCCTGACGCTTTGCAGGGTCACCTACTTTACGCTCACCGTTGTCGGTGAATGCTACGATGGACGGAGTGGTACGCTTGCCTTCACTGTTGATGATGACGGCGGGTTCGTTGCCTTCCATCACGGCAACGCACGAGTTGGTAGTACCAAGGTCAATTCCTATAATCTTTCCCATAATTGTATGTTTTTAATTTTCTTTTGTCAGTTAAATCTGTCGGCAGAAGAAAATACGAAGATTATGCCATCAGCCAAAATATGACACAATGGCAGTAAAAGGATGGGAATGACGTTAGGAAACTATTCCTGAACGAATGGTGGCCAATCTACCGGCGCCACCACAGTGACAGGTTCTTTGCGCGTCGGGTGCGTGAAAGTGATGCTGCGTGCATGGAGGTTGATGCCGCCGTCCCGGTTGCTGCGCGCAGCGCCGTATTTCAGATCGCCCTTGATGGGGCAGCCAATGCCCGATAGCTGACAGCGGATCTGATGATGACGGCCGGTGAAGAGTTCCACCTCAACCAGGGTGTAACGGTCAAACTGGCGCAAAGTGCGATACCTGAGGCGCGCCTGCTTTGCTTCGGGATTGCCGTTTTTACATATATATGATTTGTTCTGCTTCTCGTTGCGCAGAATCATGTCTGTGAGTTCTGCTTCGGCCGGATTTGGTGCGGCACAGGTCAGAGCCCAGTAAATCTTGCTGACGCCCCCGGTGCGGAAAGCCTCGTTCAGCCGCTCCAGCGACTTGGAGGTCTTTGCAAACATTGCGATGCCGCTCACGGGGCGGTCCAGGCGATGCGGCACACCCATGAAGACGTGGCCCGGCTTGCCGTCGCGCTGCGCAATGAAGGCCTTGAGAGTTTCGCTGAGCGGCTCGTCACCCGTCTTGTCTCCCTGCACAATCTCCCCAACCCGCTTATTTATCACAAGCACATGATTGTCTTCATAGAGGATTCGGGAGGCGATATCCTCGAATAATTCAGCCGGAAGCTCGCTATAAATCATATCATCAATTCTTTATTCGCTTTACCTGCGCGTATCTGCGTTGAGGAGATATTAACCAGTTTGGCATCCTCGAGATATCTGGCGCCAAGTTTTTTGCAGAGGCGCTTTACATAATAGCCCTTGCGCGGGTACACCCATATCTCATAATTATTCACAATCTCTTCCCACTCGCGCCAGCGCTCGATCCCCTTTATGTTATCAGCACCCATCGCTATCACAAAGTCGGTGTCAGGCTCGGCCTTCTGCAGTGCGCGCAAAGTATTTATAGTATAATTGGGCTGTGGGAGATGATACTCCACGTCGCTCACAATCACATCGGGGCACAATTCTGCAACCTTGCCCCGCACGGCTGCCAGACGGGTTTCTGCAGTGTCGTAGCTGCCGATTTTAAAAGGGCTCTCCGGGGAGACAATCATTCTTACCTCTTCAAAACCTTTGTGGCGCAGATAGTTGAGAATTGCCAGATGCCCGGCATGCATCGGATTGAAAGTGCCAAAATAAAGCGCGACCCGGCGGCGGCCAGTTCAGTATTGGTCCAGCAGCCCCTCCGCCTCCTTCAAACACACATCCAGATTGTCATTCACCAGCACATAGTCAAACTGTGGTGCATAAGTCATCTCCTCACGGGCCTTGGCCACACGCTCCTCAATAGCTTCCGGGGTATCGGTACCGCGCTTGATGAGGCGTTCGCGCAGAACCTCAACCGAAGGCGCCTGGATAAAGACTGAGAGAGCGTCGTCACCAAATATCTTCTTCAGGTTGACACCGCCTTTGACATCCACATCAAAGGCTATGATGTGTCCGGCGCTCCAGATACGCTCCAGCTCAGCCTTAAGCGTGCCGTAGTAGCGACCCTTGTAAACCTGCTCGTATTCAACAAATTCATTGTTGGCAATGCGGCGCTCGAACTCTTCGTTGCTCAGGAAATAGTACTCTACGCCATCTTTCTCTGTTCCGCGCGGAGGGCGGGAAGTTGCGGAGATGGAGAGTTCCAGTTGAGGACACTTTGAGAGCAGGTGATTGACCACTGTGCTCTTGCCGCTGCCGGAGGGAGCCGAAAAAATAATTACTTTCCGTTTCATAAAGGCAAATTTAAGTTTTTTGTATAAATTTGCGTGCTCTAAAAAGCGATATACTCAATTATTCAAATATTATTCAAACTATGGTTTCTTACAAAGAATTGGGTCTTGTCAACACCCGCGAGATGTTTGCCAAGGCTATCGACGGCGGATACGCAATCCCCGCTTTCAATTTTAACAATATGGAGCAGCTGCAGGCCATCATCATGGCTGCTGCAGAGACCAAGAGCCCCGTTATCCTGCAGGTGAGCAAGGGTGCGCGTGCATACGCAAACCAGACCCTTCTCCGCTACATGGCACAGGGTGCTGTGGAATATGCTAAGGAACTCGGCTGGGAGAAACCCCAGATCTGCCTCCACCTGGATCACGGTGACAGCTTTGAGACTTGCAAGAGTTGCGTAGACTTTGGCTTCTCTTCTGTTATGATTGACGGCAGTTCCCTCCCTTACGACGAGAACGTTGCCCTCACTAAGAAGGTTGTTGAATATGCACACCAGTTTGACGTTACCGTTGAAGCTGAGCTCGGCGTACTCGCCGGCGTAGAGGACGAGGTTTCTGCAGAGGAATCCCACTACACCAAGCCGGAAGAGGTCGTTGACTTCGTAAGCAAGACCGGTTGCGACTCCCTCGCTATCTCCATCGGTACCTCTCACGGTGCATACAAGTTCAAACCCGAGCAGTGCACCCTCGACCCCAAGACTGGTCGTCTGGTTCCCCCGCCGCTGGCATTCGACGTGCTCGAAGGCGTTGAGAAGCAGCTTCCCGGCTTCCCCATCGTTCTCCACGGTTCTTCTTCAGTTCCCCAGGACGAGGTTGACACCATCAACGCACACGGTGGCAAGCTCCAGGCAGCTGTCGGCATCCCCGAGGAGCAGCTCCGCAAAGCAGCCAAGAGCGCAGTTTGCAAGATCAACATCGACTCTGACTCCCGTCTGGCAATGACCGCAGCAGTTCGCCGCGTATTCGACGAGAAACCCGCAGAGTTTGACCCCCGCAAATATCTGGGCCCTGCACGCGACAACATGAAGAAGCTCTACATCCACAAGATTGTGAACGTTCTCGGTTCTGACGGAAAGGCTGAGTAATCAATCAGTTTATAGATAGAAACGGCCTCCTGCAGAAGGAGGCCGTTTTTTATGCGGTTTTCTGTTTTTAGTTGTAGCACGTTTCGCCGTGCTCGTAGATGTCGAGGCCTTCGTCTTCTATACGGGCGGGGACGCGTAGGCCGTGCAACTTCTTTATGCCGTAGAAGAGGGCGAATCCGCAGGATGCTGCCCAGAGGTCGATGACCAGTATGCCGAAGCACTGAGCTCCGAAGAAGCCCCATCCGTGACCGTAGAAGACACCGCTGGAGGTGGAGAGCAGGCCGGTGAGCAGGGTGCCGAGGATGCCGCATACACCGTGTACGGAAGATGCACCCACAGGGTCGTCGATGTGCAACTTGTGGTCGATAAACTCAATTGCGAATACCAGCACGGTGCCGCAGATAAGGCCGATGATGACGGCGCCCAGAGGCGATACCATGTCGCAGCCGGCTGTAATTCCGACCAGTCCTGCCAGCACGCCGTTGAGCGTCAGGGAGAACGACGGCTTCTTGTATTTGATCCATGTCAGGAACATGGTGGCAACGCCTCCCGTCGCTGCGGCAAGGTTTGTGGTGAGGAATACGTGGCTTATGGCAACGCGGTTAACCTCTCCCGATGCAGCCAGCTGGGAGCCGGGGTTGAAGCCGAACCATCCCATCCACAGGATGAATACGCCGAGCGCTGCCAGGGTGAGGGAGTGGCCGGGTATCGCACGGCTCTTGCCGTCCTTGCCGTATTTGCCGCGACGTGCGCCAAGCGCCATAGCTCCGATGAATGCCAGCACGCCACCGACTGAGTGTACTATTGCAGAACCTGCAAAATCGTGGAATACATCGCCAAAGGTGCGCATCATAAAGCCGTCGGCTGCGTCATTGCAGAGCCAGCCCCCACCCCAGGTCCAGTGCCCCTCGATAGGGTAGATGAACAGTGAAATGAATGCGCTGTAAACCACGTACATGGAGAACTTGGTGCGCTCTGCCATGGCGCCGCTGACAATTGTGGCGGAGGTGGCGCAGAACACGGTTTCAAAAATCAGGAACCCTTCTACCGGCAACGCACCATCATAGAATGAGAGGTCGCCCCAGTTGGGCTTTCCAATGAATCCCGCGCCGTTGGAGCCGAACATAAATCCGAACCCGACGAGCCAGAACAGCAGGGAACCGAACATGAAATCCACAAAGTTTTTGAAAAGTATGTTGGCGGTGTTCTTGCTGCGGGTGAAACCCGCTTCGCACAGCGCAAAACCGGGTTGCATGAAGAATACCAGCATCGCTGCAAGCAGCATCCATACAGTATCCAGAGAAATGGCTATATCGTTCATAATAATTGTCTTTTTAAATTACTTTTTATCCCTCAAAACAGTGTCGCCGTGCTCCCGGGTGCGGATGCTCCAGGTGTCGATGATATCGCTCACGAATATGCGTCCGTCGCCCACCTCGCCCGTATGTGCGGTGTCTATTATTACATCGATTGTGGGCTGGACAAACTGGTCGCGGCACACGATGGTGATGGCCACGCGCTCTATTACGTCGGTGGAGTACTGCACGCCACGGTAAATGCGCTCCTGACGGCTCTGTCCGATGCCGTGCACGTCGTGATATTCAAACCAGTTGATGTCGGAGTCCAGGAGGGCCTCTTTTACCTCCTCGAACTTTGTCTTGCGGATAATTGCTTCAATCTTTTTCATCCTTCTTGCTGTTTGTTACAGCGCGAAGGTATCGCCCGCTGACGCCATGTCAATGGGCATGTGCCTGAAATCTATCGAGATAGAGAAATGGTATTTATAATAATGAAGCTGTTGCGCCAGATAAGTACAAATCTTGAAGCAGGATGGCGTCTTTCTGTAATAATCTTAAACCGCCGGATCGTCCTTATCCTTTTTGGCTTTGTCCGACGGCCTCCATGTAGAAGGTTCTGCGCAGGTCCTGGGATATCCAGAAGCGCAGCAGGCGGGCGTCGGGGGTGAGGTTATCGTCAAGATTACATACAAACAGGTCGTTGACATCGGCAAGGTAGAGGCGGTTGTAGCGGATGTCCTGATATTTCTGCAGGCCGATGGTGTAGTTCATTATGCGCACTGCGTCGACCTCTTCAAGATCGTCTTTGCTGAATATGTAGAGCCCCATCTTGTCGTATTGACCGTAGAAACCATTGGCAGCCTTGGAGACCTTGCTGGCGATTATGCGCCGCATCGGCAGAGCCATCTTCCAGTATAGCAGCTCTTTGGCGCCGATGTAGTGGCCCCCCCGCAAGCCGTAGCCGTATCCATATTCAAGAATCTGGTCTATCTCTTCGCCCTCGCGGCCCTTGGTGATGCCAGCCATGTCTTTGAGCAACTCCTCTTCGGCGTGGCGGCTCTCCTCCATGGCGCGCGTCACCTCGATGCCGATGCTGCGGCCGTCGCGGCTCTGGAGGTCGGGTCTGTCGCGGTTCACCAGGCAGTCGAACTCACTGCCGAGCAGTGCGCACAGTGAAACCTGCGCGTAGCGCTCAAAGAAACAGGTGTCGTGTTTGACAAACGGGGCGTCCATTGCGGGTGGCGGGTTATCCCTCCAGAATCTGGCCCGCGGCGTTTTTGGTGTCTACCTTCTCGATAATCCGCTCCAAAATCCCCTCCTCAGAGAAGATGAATGTGCGGCGCAAAGTGCCCATGGTGGTCTTGCCGTACATTTTCTTTTCGCCCCAGGCGCCAAAGTCCTGCAGCATCTTTAGCGAAGTGTCTGCCAGCAGGCGGAAGGGGAGTTCATATTTAGCGCGGAAGCCGGTGTGGCTCTTGGCGCTGTCCTTGCTCACGCCAACAACGTTGTAACCGGCGGCGGTGAGTTCTGCATAATTGTCTCGAAAACTGCATGCCTCGGCCGTGCAGCCTGAGGTGTTGTCCTTAGGATAGAAATAAATGATGGTCTTGCGGCCGTTGCCAATGAAATCGTCGCTGCGGACCATGTTGCCGTCCTGGTCCATCACCTCAAAAGAGGGCATTTTGTCACCAATCTTAAGCATATCTGTTATAATTATTTAGTTTTCTCTCCAGATGGGCATTGTCATGCATCTGGCGCCACCGCCGGCGCGTGGGAGTTCGGAGGCGGGGAACACAGCCACGAACTTCTCGTAATCATCCATGACGGTTTTGCCTGAGACAATGTCTTCTGCCTGCAGCACAGAAAAACCGGCCAGGTCAAGCGCCTCAATGGTGCGGGCGTTGCGGCGATAGCCAAGCACCTTGCCGTCGCCAAGTGAGAAAAAGTTTGCGCCGCTGTGCCACTGCTCGCGCAATTGCCCCCAAGGGTCGCTGCCGCCGCCAATGACAGGCTCAACTTCCCATCCGAGCAGTTTAAGGCCCTCCAGAAGGTTGCGCACCTGGCGGTATTTTACCTTGCCCCCCTCAATTGAGATAAGGGTGGTGTCTTTTCCGGCAAAGAGACCGTCGCGCCGGAGCATCGGCTCAAAAGCCATGCAGTGATGCTTTCCCAAAAAAGTAAACACCATATCCAGATGGATGAAAGAATCTGGTTTGCGGGGGAGCTCCTGCACCATTATATGGAAGCTCTCTTTGTTGCGTGACAGGGTCTTAGCCAGATATTCTATCCCTTTGGCGTTGGTGCGGATGCCCTCTCCAACAACAAGCAGATTGTCGGAGGCGATGTGGATATCGCCCCCCTCGGTGCGGGATTTGGGATTCCAGCTCTCTGCATTTAGGGTCTCCACGCCAAAGAAGTTGCGGAAAATGGCGTCGTAGATGAGCGACTCGCGTTCGCGTACCTCAAAACTCATGGAGTTGATGAGGACTTGGTCGAATATGGTTGATGCGGCATCGCGGGTGAAAACCAAGTTGTAGAGCGGCTCCAGCAGGTATCGGTTGTCAAGGTCCCCCTCCCAAAGAGGGTTCTCATATCCCTCTATCAGTACTTTGGTGAGGTCGTGGCTGCTCATTGTCATAAGCTCCCTCGCCAGCCTGTAATTAATTTCTGCAGAAAGTTTTATGGGTCGGAGGCCATAGTTGAACACACTCTCCCTTACCAGGTGCTCCCGTATCTGCGGGGTGTCCAGCAGGTTCTCCAGGATATCCTCCACATAATAGACCTTTGCCCAACGCTCCAGCACCCCTGAAAAGAGCCGGTACTCGGCATCGACATTCATCTTGTCAAGGATGTCGTTATATAGCGCGTGGGCGCAGTTGAGCGGTGTCATACGCTCTGTTTCCACCCCGGGGCGGTGCAGTATCACCCCCCTAAGCCGGCCCGTCTCGCTGCACACATTTACAGGACAGGGGGTCAGTTTATAGTTTTTGTCCATCTTCAGTCTTGAAATATCTCAGCGATCATGCAGCGGGCGCTGCCTCCGCCGACCGTCTCTATTATGGGTATTTCCGGCGCCAGGATGCGCGTGTATTTCTCAAGAGCCTCAATCTGAAGCCTGGTGAGTGACATCAGTGCCGACCGGCTCATCACCAGCAGATCTTCGCCCTTGTCGTTATGCATCTGAAGCATATTGCCCGCGAACTGATTCATCTGCTCCATGGAGATGAGGACAATCTCTTTCCCGCTCTTGCTGATGGTGTCAGACAGCATGTTGCGCTGTGCGGCGTCATCAACTGCGTCCAGGCATACGACGGCATATCCGCTGCCAACGTGCATCATAACGTTGGTATGGTAGATTGCCGTGCCGCCAAAGTCTGAGGCGCTGAACATCACCGGAGTGTAGCCCATGGTATCGGCCCATTGCTCAACAAGGCCGGCGTCGGTACGGGGCGAGATGCAGGCGTATGCTATCAGGTTTTCGCGGTCAAGCACCAGCGAACCGGTCCCCTCCAGGAACTTGTTCACCGATTCGAAGGCAGTGAGGTCCACGAGCCGGGTGAAATTGTATTTTTCAAGGGCGGCCCTCAATTTCTCGCGCTCAAGCCTCCGGTTGGGCGCGCACATGGGATAAAGCACCAGCGTGTCGCCGTGGGTGGAGAAGCAGTTGTTTGGAAAAATAGAGTCCGGGGTGGAGGGCTTGGGTGTATCCTGCAGCACATCTACCATAATCCCGTTGCTGCGGAGCATGGATGCGTAGCTGTCAAATTCCTCAACGGCCCTTTCCGCCACGTCCCCGTCCAGCCTCTGCTGGAACGCGTTGCTATCAGAGGTCTCTTCATTGAAGGCGAAGGCCGCCGGCCTCACCATAAGTATTGTGTTTGTGGTCAGTTTTGTCATACTACAAATATACTAATTTATCCGGGGAATTGAGTATATTTGCGTAATGCAACTAAAGGAGTACATAGAGTCTGAAATACTGCCGCGCTACGAGGGTTACGACTCTGCCCACCGGCTGGACCATATAGGGGCGGTGATACGGCGCAGCGCCGACCTGGCCCGCGGATATGATGTGGATGCCGATATGGTATACACAATTGCGGCATATCACGACCTTGGCGTCTGCGAGGGTCGGGAATTCCATCACCTCTCATCGGCCAGGATGATGCGCGAAGATAAAAAGTTGAGGCAGTGGTTCAGCGAAGAACAGATAGAGGTTATGGCGCAGGCGGTGGAAGATCACCGGGCATCGGCAAAGAGCGCCCCGAGGAGCGTTTACGGACGCATCGTGGCTGAGGCCGACCGTCAGATTGATGCCGATACAATTGTGCGCCGCACTATAGAGTACGGCCTTGACAATTATCCTGAACTGGACCGGCAGGGGCAGTTTAACCGTTTCAAGGAGCATATAGAGGAGAAATATGCCCGGGGAGGGTATCTCAAGATATGGGTTCCCGGCGGCGAGAACGACCTCAAGCTCAAGGCTTTCCAGAGCGAAATCGAGAAGCCGGGAATGCTGGAGATAATGTTCGATAAGTGGTACGATAAACTTACATGATATGTCATCTTTTATCATAAACGGAGGTCAGTCCCTCAGAGGTACCATCACCCCGCAGGGGGCCAAGAACGAGGCGCTGCAGATTCTGTGCGCAACGCTTCTGACCGGCGATGAGATTGTGGTGGACAACGTGCCGGACATCCTGGATGTCAACAACCTTATTGCCCTTCTGGGCGATATGGGGGCGAAGGTGCAGAAGTTGGGTGAGCGCAAATGGTCTTTCAATGCGGCCCAGATCAATCTGGAATATTTTGAGAGTGACGACTTTGCCCGTCGCAACAGCGCCTTGCGAGGATCCATAATGCTGGTGGGGCCCATGCTGGCCCGCTTTGGTAAGGCTATAGTGGCCAAGCCGGGTGGGGACAAAATCGGCCGCAGGCATATCGATACCCATATGGAGGGGTTGGTACGGCTCGGTGCCGAATTCTTCTATGATGCAGAGAAGTCCAAATATGTGCTCAAGGCGTCCAGGCTCTCCGGCTGTGAAATGCTCCTCTCGGAGGCATCGGTTACCGGCACCGCCAATATTGTGATGGCAGCCTCCCTGGCAAAGGGACGCACCGTGGTCTACAACGCCGCCTGCGAGCCTTATGTGCAGCAACTCTGTAAGATGCTGTGCGCTATGGGAGCCCGTATCAGCGGCATCGGCTCAAACCTTCTCACCATAGATGGCGTAGAGAACCTGCACGGATGCACTCACACCATTCTTCCCGACATGATTGAGGTGGGCAGTTTCATGGGTATGGCGGCGATGACCCGCAGCGAAATCACCATCAAGAATGTCTCATACCGCAACCTCGGCATAATCCCGGACAGTTTCAGGCGCTTGGGAATCAACCTCCAGCAGCGGGGCGACGATATCTACGTCCCTGCGCAGGACGAATACCGGATTGAATCGTACATAGACGGCTCCATAATGAAGATAGCAGATGCCCCATGGCCGGGTCTCACCCCCGACCTGCTGAGTGTGCTGCTGGTGGTGGCAACCCAGTGCCACGGCAGTGTGCTGATACATCAGAAGATGTTTGAGAGCCGGTTGTTCTTTGTGGACAAACTGATTGATATGGGGGCGCAGATTATCCTTTGCGACCCTCACCGTGCGGTGGTGATTGGCCACAATCACGAGCGCAACCTGAAGGGGCGGGTAATGACGTCGCCCGATATCCGCGCCGGCATCGCCCTGCTGATTGCTGCGCTGGGCGCAGAGGGTCAGAGCGTTATTCATAACATAGACCAGATTGACCGCGGGTACGAGCATATTGAGAAGCGTCTGGCGGCGCTTGGTGCCGATATCAGGCGCAAAGAGGAGCCGATGACGCACTAACCGATGATATATCACGACATAAAGATAAGCAATACCTTCTCCCTGGAGGCGGTGGCGGCGACCTACATTGAGTACGGCTCGGTGGAGGAGTTGCGTCGTGACCTGCCCGGGGCGCAAGAACCTTTCCTGCACGTGGGCGGCGGAAGCAACCTGCTCTTTGCCACCCCGCGATTCGAGGGGACAGTATTCCACAACTGTGACCGCAGCGTGGACGTTATTGCGGATGAGGGCGACAGCGTGCTGGTAAGGGCAGGCGGTGGGCTCAAGTGGGACCGTTTTGTTCAGTGGTGCGTAGAACAGGGTTACTATGGAACCGAGAACCTCTCGCTGATTCCCGGAGAGGTCGGGGCGGCTGCGGTACAGAATATCGGCGCCTATGGGGCTGAGGTTAAGGATATTATAGAGAGGGTAGAGGCGTACGACATTATTGATGGCGTTGAGGTCAGCCTGGGGCGCGACGAGTGCAATTACGCTTACCGCTCCAGCTTGTTCAAGAGCGACGCCGGACGGCGGTATTTTGTGATTGCGGTGGTGTTTTGCCTGTCACGGCAGCGCCGGCTTAACCTCTCATACGGAGCATTGAAGGATATTGATGGTGAAAAAGCTACTTTGAAGGATGTCCGCGATGCTATAATAGCCATCCGGCGCGACAAGTTGCCGGATCCGGAAGAGATTGGCAGCGCCGGGAGTTTCTTTATGAATCCGGTGGTGCCTGTCTCGCAATATGAGGCACTCGCTGAGCAGTATCCCGATATGCCTCATTATCCCGCTGCGGATGGACTGGTTAAGCTCTCTGCGGGGTGGATGATAGACCGGTGCGGACTTAAGGGAATTGCCTGCGGTCATGCCGGCGTATACCAAAAGCAGGCGCTGGTGCTTGTGAACCTCGGTGGCGCTACCTCAGAAGAGATACTGGCCCTGGCCGATGAGGTCATCAATAGTGTAGAGAAGAAATTCGGCGTAACTTTGCGCCCGGAGGTACAGATTGTAAAGGCAAAAGCCCCAGCGCAAAAATGAAAAAAGGGTAAGCTGAATATATCGCACCGCTACAACCTTCTACCCTTGCTGCCTTCCGGCCCTGGGGGAGTTCAAAGGGAGCTGGTCGTATATGACTTACCCGGCACAAAAGTAGATATTTTTTTATTGCTGACAAAATATGTTTGAGGGAAAGAAAATCGCTGTGGGACTTTCGGGGGGGGTGGATTCCAGTGTGGCGGCGCTGCTGTTAAAGCGGCAGGGGGCCGATGTGTTTGCCATCTTCATGCAGAACTGGAGCGACTCCTCCGGCACCCTTCATGGCGATTGCGAGTGGGAAGAGGAGCTCTCGGTGGCCCGGATGGTGGCCCGCAAGATTGGCATCCCGTTCCACTTTGTGGATTTGAGCGGGGAGTACCGCAAACGTGTGGTGGATTATATGTTTGGCGAATATGCCGCCGGCCGCACCCCTAATCCCGACGTCCTCTGCAACAGTGAAATCAAGTTTGACGCTTTCCTCAATCACGCCAGCGATCTTGGTGCCGATATGGTTGCTACGGGGCATTACTGCCGCCGTGACGTGACTACCGATGCTGCCGGCAATACCGTTTACCGCCTGCTGGCTGGGACAGACAGCAACAAGGACCAGAGCTATTTCCTGTGCCAGCTGAATCAGGAACAGCTCAGCCGCGCACTCTTCCCGATAGGTCACCTCACCAAGCCCGAGGTGCGCGCCATTGCCCGTGAGGCAGAACTGCCCAGCGCAGAGAAGAAGGATTCGCAGGGGATATGCTTTGTGGGGAAGGTGGATTTGCCGGTCTTTCTCCAGCAGCAGCTCAAAGCTCGCGAAGGGGATGCCGTGGAGATATTCCGCGATTATTACAGCAATCTTGAAAAGCCCGATACCCTGGAGGAGATGGCGGAGCCGATCGTTTACCATAAAGGCGACGGCAAGGTGATCGGGAAGCACATCGGGGCTCAGTTCTACACTATAGGGCAGCGTCACGGGCTGAATATCGGCGGCCACAAAGAGCCGTTGTTCGTGATTGCCAAGGATGCTTCTGAAAACGTAGTCTATCTTGGCGAGGGGCAGACACATCCAGGCCTCTTCCGACAGGCGCTTGGGATTGATGCGGCAGATGTCCACTGGATAAGGCCCGATTTGGCGATGACCCCTGGCGAGGAGCGCGACTATCTGGTGCGTATACGGTATCGTCAGCCGTTACAGCGGGCGCGCCTGATATATACCCCGGAGAAGATGTATATCCGTTTTGAGCAGCCTCAGCGCGGCGTCACCCCCGGCCAGTTCGCCGCCTGGTATACAGAAGAAGGCGAGCTGCTTGGAAGCGGAACTATAGCAAAGTAAGTATAAGGTTATGGTAGTAGATGTGTTGGTGATAGGAGGAGGGGCAGCCGGTTGTCTGGCCGCCATCAGGGCTGCTGAGTCGGGTGCCAGGGTGGCTTTGGTTGAAAAAAACGACAGGATAGGGCGCAAGCTGATGCTCACCGGCAAAGGGCGGTGTAATCTCACCAATGCCAAGTGTTGGTCACAATTCTCCACACATCTGCATAACAAGCCATCCTTTTTCAAGCCGGCCTTTTACGAATTCTCCAACGAGGCTACGATAGCGATGTTTGAGAGACTTGGGGTGAAGCTGGTACTCACCCGCGATGACAGGGTGTTCCCGGAGAGTATGCGCGCCTCTGACGTTGTGGATGCGCTGGATGGCAGGTTGCGCCAGCTCGGAGTGCAGATGATGATGGGTTGCGACGTTAACAATGTCGAAGCAGAAGGGGAGGGTTTTAAAATAAGTTATGTCACAAAATCCGGCACCAGGTTTTCTTCTGCCCATATCTTGTCAAGGGCGGTGATAGTCGCTACCGGCGGCCTGTCATATCCTGCGACAGGCTCCACCGGAGACGGATATGAAATTGCGAAGAGTTTTGGCCACACGATTCAGAGGACCTTTCCTTCGCTCACAGCACTGACTCCAGCTGGCTACGACATCCGCCTCAAGGATATCACACTTATCAACATCTCGGCATCGCTCTATGTGGGGCGGGATATGGTGGCTTTTGAGTTTGGCGATTTGCAGTTCACCGACGGCGGTATCGAGGGGCCTGTGGGGTTTAAACTCTCGCGTAGGGCTGTCTGGGCGTTGATAAACGGTGACAAGGTGAGCCTTTTAGTAGACCTCAAACCTGCAGTTCCGCTGGACCTGTTCAAAGAGCGCGTTGCCAGGGAGGCTGCTGCACTGGGTGTCAACAAATACAATTTCGAGAGCATGAAGGCCGACCTCCTGCGCAAGTTTATGCCTCAGCAGCTGGTGGATCCTTTTGCAGACGGCAACAGCCTCAACCTGGCCAATCTGGCCGCCACCATCAAGGAGTGGAAATTCAATATAGTGGATTATGTAGGTTACCGCAGGGCGGTAGTTACTGCCGGCGGGGTGAGCCTGGATGAGGTGGTTGCCCGCACGATGGCCAGCCGAAACCGTACGGGGCTCTTCTTCGCGGGGGAGGTACTGGATATTGACGGTGACACCGGAGGATATAACCTGCAGTTTGCATTCTCTACAGGCGCACTTGCGGCAAGGGGTGCGGTGCAGTATCTGGCCAGTCTTAAAGAATCTTGATAGTTTGTTTTTCGCCGTCGCGGCACAGCGAAATGGTGTCGCCGGGGACTATTTCCCCGGCCGGGCCAATCTCCAGAGCTACTATGTCACCCAAGCGGATGGTGGAGCGCTGGGATATTGCGGATATCGCTTTGTAGAACTCCCCTGACAGCGTGGCGGAAGAGACCGCGCAGGTTTCAGTGCCGTTTATCTCAAGGCTGAGTCGGCTGTCGGTCAAACCTATGGCAGGGAAAAAATCCATCCCCATTATAGAAGTAAAGTCCAGTGAAGAGGCCATCGGCTCGCTCACTCCGGGGGTGGTGTCGTTGATGGTACAGCCCAGGGCATACTCGCCAAAATAGCGCTGGGCAAACCTCAAGGGGATGCATTTGCCCGCCTTTACAATTCTGGTATATACCACGGGGACCACCTCCGACCGCTGTACAAACTCAGGACGGTAGTAGTCCAGGAAGATATGGTTGAGACTGGAGTCCGGCCTGTGGCACCAGGTGCCGTCCCGTTTAAAAACGATTATGTTCATTCTTGCTCTCGAGGGCTATTTTGCTCAGCACCGCCTTGGTGTCCTGGGTAAAGTCACCGTTCTGCATCCAGCTGAGGTAGCTGGGTTCGTCGGCGAGCACCTGCGCCACCGGCTTTCCTTTGTGCTTGCCAAAATTGAATATGGGGATGTCCTTATCGTTGAGGATAATCCGGCCCGCATAATCGAGCATCTTCTCTCGGCGGGTATATTTTGCCAGTTCTGCCACGTCATTAGTGAGGTCGCCGTAGCGGTCCAATTGGGCCTCAAGCACCTCGAGGGTGGCCATGGTGTCGGCTTCTGCGGAGTGGGCGTCCTCCAGGTTCTTGTCGCAGTAGAACTTGTATGCGGCGGAGAGGGTGCGGGGTTCGTGCTTGTAGAAAATAACCTGCACGTCAATGAGGTTGCGCTCGCGGAACTTGGGGTCGAGCCCTACGCGCATGAACTCCTCCGTCAGGAGGGGGATGTCATAGTTTATGGAGTTGTAGCCTGCTATGTCGCACCCCTCCATCCACTTCAATATCCCTTTGGAGAGTTGGGCAAAAGTAGGCTCGTTCTTCACGTCCTCGTCGCTTATGCCGTGCACGTCCTGTGCCTCCTTGGGGATGTGTATGGTCGGGTTTATGCGGCGGGTTTTCACCTCGCGGGTGCCGTCGGGCATCAGTTTTACCATCGATATCTCCACGATGCGGTCGGTGGCAACATTAAGCCCCGTGCTTTCGATGTCGAAGAAAAGCAGGGGGCGTTTTAGGTTCAGCTGCATGTTTGTGGCTGTATGTTATATCATTACTGGCATGAGCAGCGCGCTGAGGTCTTCTGAAGCGTTGTTGCCGTCGGCAGAGACAATCAGTGCGGGCCGGCAGTTGTCGGCCATCTCTATGCACACGTTCTCAAATGAGAAGTTGTTGAGGATGTCGGCAAGGAAGGGGGCTTTGAAGCCGATTTCCAGCGATACGCCGTCGTATTCGCAAGAGAGGCGTTCGTACGCAGAAATAGAGTAGCCGGTATCCTCTGCAGATATCATCAGCTCGCCGCCCGCAATCTTGAGCAGCACGTGGCTGGTGGCCTGGTTGGAATAAACCGCCACGCGGCGTACTGCACCCAGCAGTTCGGCGCGGTTGATAATCATCTTGTTGGGATTGTTCTTGGGGAGAATCGACTTGTATGCGGGGTAGTTGCCGTCAATCAGGCGGCATACCAGCAGGGTGTTGCCAAAAGAGAAGAAGGCGTTGCGCTTGTCAAAGCGGATAACTACGTCATCTTCTATCTTGGCCAGGATATTCTTGAGGATGGCCGCCGGCTTCTTGTGCAGGATAAAGGAACAAATCGCGGGGTTCTTGATGTCGCGCAGCCAGTAGCGTACCAGTTTGTGGGCGTCCGACGCAACCATCGAAATAGAATCTTCAGAGATATCGAAGAAGATACCGTTCATGACCGGGCGGAGCTCCTCCTCTGCGGTGGCGTAGATGGTGTCGCTGATGCCGTTCATAAGGGCTTCTGCGCTGATGGTTACAGTGTTGAAATCCTCTGCAATCACGGGGAGGGCAGGGTAGTCCTCTGCCGGATGGAAGGGGATCTTGGAGGCACCGCTGGCCCATGTAATGATGAGCGAAGAGTTATGGTCGGTCGCAAATGTCAGCGGCTGGTCGGGCAGCGAGCGGAGCGAGTCGGTGAAAAGGCGTGCGGGAACTGTGATCTGACCCTCTTCATAGACCTTCTCTATGTTGATTTCGGTTTTGAGGGAGGTCTCTCCGTTGGAGGCTGTTACAAACAGCGTATTGCCCTTTAGGTCAAACAGATAGTTGTCAAGAATGGCCAGTGCGGGCTTGGTTGAGATTACCTTGGAAACCGAGTTGAGTCCAATCAGGAGCTGGGTGCTGGATGCTATGAATTTCATACGAGACGATTTGTTTCACTTTATTTCCACAAATATAGAAAAATTTCACAATCACAACTCAAATAAGTGGCATATAATTTGACGCGTGATGGCCATAAAACATTTAATCAGTTATGAAAAAGGCATTAAAGTGGATATGGGGTCTGATAGTGACGGCCCTGGTAGGCTATCTGGCTGTGGATAAGTATCAAAGCAAGCAGGCAGAGGCAGAAAACGAGACTCAGCAGGAGGTCGAAAAGATACGTGAACAGCAGCGGCGCAACGCTGTCCAGCAGGCCCCCCTGGCCGGTGGTGAGCAGCAGGTATCGTTCTGCGATGCTGCCGAAATGGCAGTCCGTTCCGTGGTCTATGTCAAAGTAACCAAAAAAGCGGCGATGCAGGCACCATCTTCAATCCTGGATTATCTGTTCGGCTTTGCCATCACCCCAAAAGACCAGGTGGGTATTGGCAGCGGCGTGATAATCTCTGAAGACGGTTACATAGTGACCAATAACCACGTTGTAAGCGGCGGTGATGAATTTGAAGTAACTCTCTATGACAACACCGTTTACACGGCTACACTGGTGGGTGCCGATCCGGCCACCGACCTGGCCTTGATCAAGATAGACAAGCGCGACTGTGAGGCGCTTGAGATGGGCGACTCCGACAGTTTGAGGCTGGGCGAGTGGGTGCTGGCAATCGGCAGTCCGTATGACTTGCGTTCCACCATTACCGCAGGTATCGTAAGCGCCAAGGGGCGTTCGTTCCCCAACTATGACGGCCAGTACCGTGTGGAGTCGTTTATTCAGACCGATGCAGCCGTCAACCCCGGAAACAGTGGCGGTGCGCTTGTGAACATAGCCGGACAACTGGTGGGAATCAACACCTCAATCATCTCTCTGACCGGGTCTTATGCCGGTTATTCGTTTGCAGTTCCGGTAAACATCGTCCGTAAGGTCACCGACGACTTTATCAACTTCGGCCAGGTGCAGCGTGCTGTGCTGGGTATCTCCATGCGCGAAACTGAGGCCGGAGTGGTTGTTGAGGCGGTCAAAGAGGGGAGCGTGGCAGAGTCTGCCGGCATCCGCAAGGGGGATATCCTGCGTGAGATAAACTTTGCAAAGATTGCCGGTGCATCCGACCTCCAGGTGCAGATGAACAAGTATCGTCCAGGAGAAAAAATAGTCCTCACGATAGAGCGGGAAGGTGCTGTTAAAGAAATGATTTTGAATCTTTAAAAAAGATATTACCTTTGTGACTCTTATACTCATTTTTAAATATAGATGAGACAGCTAAAGATTACAAAGTCAATTACAAATCGTGAGAGTGCATCTCTCGATAAGTATTTGCAGGAAATCGGCAGAGAGGAACTTATCTCGGTAGAAGAGGAGGTGGAGCTGGCTCAGCGCATCAAGAAAGGGGACCAGGAGGCCCTCGAGAAACTGACGCGCGCCAATCTCCGTTTCGTGGTTTCGGTTGCCAAACAGTATCAGAATCAGGGTTTGAGCCTTCCCGACCTTATCAATGAGGGTAATCTGGGCCTTATCAAGGCTGCGGAGAAATTTGATGAGACCAGGGGCTTCAAATTCATCTCGTATGCGGTTTGGTGGATCCGCCAGTCCATTTTGCAAGCTTTGGCAGAACAGTCAAGAATCGTGCGCCTTCCGTTGAATCAGGTGGGATCGCTGAACAAAATCAACAAGGCTCTGAGCAAGTTTGAGCAGGAACACGAGCGTATGCCGTCACCTGAAGAGTTGGCCGAGATGCTTGACGTACCGCGTGAAAAGATCAGTGACACCCTCAGGGTGTCGGGCCGCCACGTCTCTGTGGACGCGCCGTTTGTTGAGGGCGAGGACAACAGCCTTCTGGATGTGCTCCCCAACAACGACTCTCCCAACGCAGACTACGGCCTGGTAAACGAGTCTTTGAACAAGGAGATTGAACGCGCCCTCTCTACGCTCACGGAGCGCGAGCGCGACATCGTCAAGAATTTCTTCGGAATCGGTTGTCAGGAGATGACCCTCGAAGAGATTGGAGAGAAGTTCAACCTTACACGCGAGAGGGTTCGCCAAATCAAGGAGAAAGCAATCAGAAAGTTGCGGAACAGCGCCCGCAGCAAATTGCTCCAGAGCTATCTGGGTTAATTCTTAATGCCAAAGAAAAGGGGGTGCCGTGTTTCGGAAACCCTCTTTTTTAGTTGAATCTAAAACAAAGCGATATGAAAAAGTTATTATTAATGATGGTAATTGCCATGACAACAGTTAGTTGTGCAGAGAAGAACCCCCTGCTTAAAGAGTGGGACACCCCCTACGGAGTGCCGCCGTTTGAGGAGATTAAGGCAGAGCACTATATGCCGGCCCTGAACAAGGCTATAGAGGTGCATAACAAAGAGATTGATGATATTATCAACTGCAAGGAAGAACCTAGTTTTGAGAATACAATAGTTGCTTTTGACCGCAGCGGCGAATTGCTGAACAGGGTATTGCTGGCGTTTGAAAACAACGAGTCCATAGCTTCCACTGAGCAGACCCGCGAGATAGCTACCGAGATGTCCCCGGTAACCAGCGCGCACTTCAGCAGCATTATGCTCTCCGACAAGCTATTCGAGCGCATCAAGGCAGTTTACGACAAACGCGAGAGCCTGAACCTGGAGCCCGACCAGATGCGTCTGCTCACCGAGACGTACAAGTCTTTTGAGCGTAACGGAAGCAATCTCAATGCAGAGGACAAGGCTGCCCTGAAGGCTATCAATGCAAAGATAGATTCGCTTCAGACACGCTTCGCTCAGAATCTGCTCAACGAGACTGCGGCCTGGACCCTGACTATCAGCAACGAGGAGGACCTGGAGGGTCTTTCCAAAGATTTTATCGCCGATGCCGCACAGCGCGCTGCAGACGCCGGCCTTGAGGGCAAATGGATTGTAGGACTGGACAACCCCAGCGTGATGCCCTTCTTGCAGATGGCTGCCAATCGCGAACTCCGCATAAAGGTTCTGGACGCTTATAGCAACCGTTGCAATAACAATAACGACTGTGACAACAAGGATATCGTCACCGAGATAATCTCGCTCAAGATGCAGAAGGCCAAGCTGATGGGCTTTGAGACATTTGCAGACTTCCAGCTGGAGCGCAAGATGGCCAAAAATGCCGATGCGGTTTACAAACTTCTGAACGAGGTTTGGCAGCCCTCGCTTGCTGCAGCCCGCAGAGAGCTGGCCGACATCAAGGAGATGGCGGCTGAGGATGGCATCACCACAATTCTCCCTGCCGACTGGCGTTACTATGCCGACAAGGCCCGCACTGCAAAGTATTCTTTTGACGAAGGTGCCGTGATGGAGTATCTCCAGTACGACAATGTCCGCGACGGTATTTTCTATGTCGCAAACAAGCTCTTTGGGGTTACTTTCAACAAAGTCGAGAATATCCCCCTGCCGCATCCCGATGCAGAGGCATTCGAGTGCATCGACAAGGATGGCAGCAGCCGCGGAATTCTCTATATAGACATGTTTGCCCGTCCGGGTGAGAAGAGCGGCGGTGCATGGTGCACCGGCTATCGCGAGCATCATGTCGATGCCGACGGCAACAATGTGACCGCCATCATGTCAATCGTGGGCAACTTTACCCGCCCCTCTGCCGACAAGCCTTCGCTGCTCAACGTAGATGAGACAGAGACCTTCTTCCATGAGTTTGGCCACGCGATTGCAGGGCTGTTGAGCGATGTCCGCTACGAAGGGCTTGGCAATTTTGTACGCGACTTTGTGGAGCTCCCTTCACAGCTCAACGAGCACTGGGCATTTGAGCCCGAGGTGCTTAACGTATACGCAAAGCACTATGTTACAGGCGAGGTTATCCCCATGGAACTCGTAGACAAGATCAAGGAGTGCAGCCACTATGGTGTCGGCTTTGCAGAGACCGAGCTTGTGGCGGCTATGCTGCTTGATATGGACATGTATTCCATGAAAGAGATGCCGGAGCACTTTGACCTGCTCTCTTACGAGGCTAAATGCATGAACGACCGCGGCCTCATCCCCGAGATACTGCCGCGCTACCGTACTCCATACTTCCTGCATATTTTCTCCCACGGCTATGACGTCGGCTACTACAGCTATCTCTGGGCCAACGTGCTCGACTGCGACGCATACCGCGCATTCAAGGAGACCGGAGATATCTTTAACCAGCAGGTGGCAAATGACTACCGCTACAAGATTCTCTCTAAGGTCGATGAGGCCGACGCGATGGACCTCTATCTCGACTTCCGCGGCCGTATGCCCGAGGTCGGACCCTTCCTGGAGGACCGTGGCCTGAAATAGCCTGGATGAGCCCCCAGAGAAGAATTGGAGCCCGAAGGGCGATGGTAAGTCCCTCCCTCGAGGGGAGGGATTTAGGGTGGGGGATACGTTATGAAATGCGATGACGCCGCCATGAGTTTTTTAGATAAGATCGCGCATTTCGTCATCGCATTCAGCGATGCTGTTTGCGGCTATCCCTTTTTTATACTGCTGGTTGGCGGCGGACTCTTCTTTCTGGTCTACAGCGGGTTTGCCCCCTTGCGTCATTTTGGGAAGGCGGTGCAGGCGCTGCGGGTGAAGGATTCTGCCTCCGCGGGCCAGATAAGCTCTTTCGAGGCTCTATCCACAGCAATTGCCGCGACGGTCGGCATGGGCAACATTGCCGGTGTGGCAATCGCCATCTCCATAGGCGGCGCTGGAACCATCTTCTGGATGTGGGTCAGCGCGCTGCTGGGCATGGCCACCAAGTTCTTTGAAGGGACACTGGCGGTTATGTATAAGGGCAAAGATTCGGAGGGAGTGGTGCAGGGCGGTCCGATGTATGTGATCACTCAGGGACTGGGAGCAAAATGGAAGCCGCTGGCTGTCTTTTTCGCTGTGTCC
Source organism: Bacteroidales bacterium (assembly GCA_017614715.1). Lineage (GTDB taxonomy): Bacteria > Bacteroidota > Bacteroidia > Bacteroidales > UBA932 > Equibacterium. The sequence goes on from JAGABI010000022.1 coordinate 21,758, forward strand.
GGCCTGTTCGGTACCCTTTGCTCGATGCAGTCCAATCAGATTACCGAGGCCCTGACAACTACTTTTATGGCTCCGGAGAGAATAACCGTTACTACACGTTTAATAACGGGTTTGATTATAACCGCACTGGTGGCTGTGGTGGCCCTGGGCGGCATCAAGCGCATCGGCAAGGTGGCCTCCCGCCTGACTCCGTTCATGGTGGCGGCATATTTCCTGCTGGTGTTCTACATCATCGCTACTCATCTTGGCTCCATACCCGGCGTTTTCCGGGATATCTTTGTGGGGGCATTCACCCCAAGGGCTGCGCTTGGCGGTGGCATAGCCAGTGTGATAACGGTCGCCCTCACGGGGGTGCGGCGTGCGGTTTTTGTTAATGAGGCTGGCGTGGGTACCGCATCCATGGTGCACGGCGCCTCCCGCAACAGCGAACCGGTACGCGAAGGTCTGGTGGCCATGCTCGGCCCCTCGATAGATTCCGGCCTGGTGTGCACGCTTACCGCCCTGGCAATACTTATACAGAAAGATGTGATTCCGCAGGCGGGAATGAGTTCCATGCAGGGGTTGCAACTGGCCCTGAACTCGTTTGCGGCATCTATCCCGGTGGTGGGGCGTTACCTGCTGCTGGCCATCCTGCTGATATTCGCATTCTCCACGATGTTTTCATATTCGTACTATGGTACCAAGTGCGCCAGCTATCTGTTCGGCGTCCAAAAGGGGAAATATTACATCTATTTTTATCTTTGCATGATAATTGTCGCGGCGGTGGTGCCGCTGCGTGCAGTTGTCGGCTTTGTGGACCTGACCTTTGCGCTGATGGCATTCCCCAATATGATTGCCCTCTTTGCATTGGCGCCAAGGGCCAAAAAAGAGATGAAAAAATATTTCAAGGAGTATAAAAAGAACAAATAATGAATCTTGACAGCTTTATTGAAGAGAAGGTCGCGAGTGCGATAGAATCTTTATACGGAGCGCAGGCTCCGCAAGGTGCAGTGCAGATCTCCGCAACCAGAAAGGAGTTTGAGGGGGATGTGACACTGGTAACCTTCCCGTTGCTGCGCATCAGCCGCAAGAGCCCGGAAGCTACCGCAGAGGAGATTGGCGCGTACCTTAAGGCAAACCTGCCCCAGGTTGAGAGTTACAACGTGGTTAAAGGTTTCCTCAATATCAAGATATCTCCCGCATACTGGTGCGATGTGTTCGGTGACATTGCTGCCGCAGACGATTATGGCCAGGCTGCCCCCACCGGACGCACGGTGATGGTGGAATTCTCCTCTCCAAATACCAACAAGCCGCTCCACCTGGGGCATATCCGCAACAACCTGCTGGGTTGGTCGGTGTCCCGCCTGCTGGAGGCTGCCGGCGACAAGGTGATAAAGGTTAACCTTGTGAACGACCGAGGTATACATATCTGCAAATCTATGTATGCGTGGCTCAAGCGTGGTAACGGTATCACCCCGGAAAGCAGTGGCATCAAGGGGGACCACCTGGTTGGTGATTATTATGTGGAGTTCAACAATATGCTGGTGGAGGAGACTGCCGAGGCCCTTTGCTCTGCCGGCATAGATCCGGCGGAGGCTACTCCCGAGCAGAAGGCAGAGGCGCAGAAGAATACCGAGTGCCAGAAGGCAGCTCAGGCGATGCTCCTCAAATGGGAGCAGGGTGACCCCGAGGTCCGCGAGCTCTGGGCAAAGATGAACGGCTGGGTTTACGACGGCTTTGACGCCACATACCGCAACCTGGGCATCTCGTTCGATAAGATATATTATGAGTCACAGACCTATCTGCTGGGCAAGTCGCTGGTGGACGAAGGTCTGTCAAAGGGCATCTTCTACCGCCGGGACGACGGCTCCGTATGGTGTGACCTTACCGGAGACGGCCTGGACGAGAAACTGCTGCTGCGCGGTGACGGAACATCGGTATATATGACCCAGGACCTGGGCACGGCATGCCGCCGTCACGAGGAGTATGGCTTTGACGAGATGATATATGTGGTGGGCAATGAGCAGAATTACCATTTCCAGGTGCTCAAACTCATCCTCGGCAAACTCGGATTCGACTGGGCGGATGCCATCTACCATCTCTCTTATGGTATGGTTGAACTGCCGGAGGGCAAGATGAAATCCCGCGAAGGTACCGTGGTGGATGCCGACGACCTGATTGAGAAGATGTACCAGACAGCGAAGGAGACCTCGCTGGAGAGCGGCAAGCTGGAGGATATGGACCAGGCAGAGCAGGACAAACTATTTATGATGCTTGGCCTGGGCGCCCTCAAGTACTTCATAATCAAGGTGGATCCGCGCAAGACTATGCTCTTTGACCCCCGCGAATCAATCGATTTCAACGGCAATACCGGTCCGTTTATCCAGTATACCCACGCCCGCATCAAGAGCGTGCTGCGCAAGGCGGCCGCCCAGGGTATGACTGCTGCCGTTGCATCGGAGGCCCTTCTGCCCAAAGAGATAGAGCTGGTAAAAATCATGGCAGGCTTCCCGGACAAGATCAAGGAGGCCGCAGCGGCACACTCACCCGCGCTGGTGGCTAACTACGCATACAATCTGGCTAAGGAGTTCAATCAGTATTATCACGATG
>JAGABI010000023.1 GCA_017614715.1 Bacteroidales bacterium
GGAGATTTTGCGTTCTGGTCTGATCTCTGTAGGAACCTGGAAGTTTGCACCACCTACGCGGCGGCTTTTAACCTCGATCTGGGGAGTGATGTTCTCCAGAGCCTGCTTCCAGATTTCTATAGGAGCCTTGTCAGAATCTTTCATCTTCTCGCCTACCATGTCAATGGCATCGTAAAAAATAGAATACGCGATACTCTTCTTCCCCTGCAACATAAGGTTGTTGACAAAACGTGTTACAAGCACGTCGTTGTACTTCGGATCAGGAAGTAGAATCCTCTTTCTAGGCTTCGTTTTTCTCATTTTTCAACAAATTGATTAGATAAATTTAACAGAATTACTTCTTGGCTTTCTTAGGCCTCTTGGTGCCGTAAAGCGAACGTCCCTGGAGACGACCGTCAACACCAGCGGTATCCAAAGCGCCACGGAGAATGTGGTAACGAACACCCGGAAGGTCTTTTACACGACCGCCGCGAACCAGCACGATGCTGTGCTCCTGGAGGTTGTGGCCCTCACCGGGGATGTATGCATTGACCTCTTTCTGATTGGTGAGGCGTACACGGGCAACCTTACGCATTGCTGAGTTAGGTTTCTTGGGCGTAGTGGTGTAAACACGTACGCAGACGCCACGTCTCTGAGGGCAAGCATCCAGTGCGCGAGATTTGCTTTTCTCTACGATAACCTCGCGACCCTTGCGAACTAATTGTTGAATTGTTGGCATAAAAAGTTATTAATCTTTTATTTAAATAAATAGGCCGCTTTTTTGCGGGCTGCAAAGATAGGAATATTTTTAAGAATATCAACACGTTTTGCACAAAAGATTATCTTTGCATATACCATGACTATTACTCCGATAGCATACATCCGCTCGCCATTCTGCGAAAAGTTCGGCATCCCGCGCCAGAGCCGTCTGGCAGAAAGCGTCCCCTCCACGGTGGAGTTCGCCCCCGGGTTCCGTTCTGCAGAGGCGGTGCGCGGCCTGGACGCCTTCTCCCACATCTGGCTCATCTGGGGTTTCAGCGAGGCGCAGTGGGACGGCAATTTCACCGTCCGGCCGCCGCGCCTGGGGGGCAATGCCCGTATCGGAGTGTTCGCCTCCCGCTCGCCGTTCCGCCCGAATACCCTGGGGATGTCGGCAGTGCGCCTGAAGTCAATCGAAATGACAGCCGACCGCGGACCGGTGCTGCACCTGACAGGGGCCGATTTGCTGGACGGCACACCCATATACGACATCAAGCCCTATATACCATACAGCGACTGCATCAGGGAGGCGTCCGACGGTTACACCGCCCCAACCAAAGACCATCGGCTCAAGGTAGAATTCGCACCGGGTGCCGTCTCGGACGATTTTTTCCGCGGAGAGGGGACAGAAGGGAATCTGGTGACAAATACTGGTGCGTCCTGTTTTGGCGACCCTCCCACCGCTGACGAACTGCGTCAAATCTCGCAGTTGCTGGAGCTGGATCCGCGGGTATCATACGACAGCGACCCGTCAAAGGTCTGGGGCATGGCATACGGCCCCTTCAACGTACGTTTCACGGTAGCCGACGGCATCGCCACCGTCATCGAAATCACCAAACGGTAGTTTCCTTTGGCTGCACGTGGCACCTTCCCCCCTGAATATCAGCCGTTTCCACACTTTCGCTTGTGTAAATTTGCGCAAGCGAGATGTTGTAAAATGCTGATAATAAGGCACGAAGGTGCCACGGGAAAGATTCTCGCCAACTGAGCGAAAGAATGACTATCTTTGTGAAATAAAACATAATCGTACGATGTATTCTCTTAAAGAGCAGGAAGCCATTATTTTGCGTGCCATTTGCAACCTGCGGTTCGTGAAGGAGCCGGCGGGGCTTTACGAGCCGCTGGAGTATATGATGTCCATCGGGGGCAAGCGCCTGAGGCCTCGGTTGTGCCTGGCGACTTATAATCTCTACAGCGACGATATCGGAGACAACATTATCTCTCCCGCGCTGGCGCTGGAGATTTTCCACAACTTCACGCTGCTTCACGACGACATTATGGACCGTGCCGAGACCCGGCGGGGCCAGCTCACGGTATGCAGAAAGTGGAACGACAACGTGGCGATACTCTCCGGCGACGTGATGTGCATACTGGCTTACAAATATCTTACGGCTTGCCCGGCCGGGGTCCAGCCTCAGGTGCTGGAGCTTTTCTCCCGGATGGGGGCCGAGGTATGCGAAGGGCAGCAATACGACATGGAGTTTGAGTCTCAACCGGTTGTGACCAGCGACGACTACATCAACATGATCGGGCTCAAGACCGCCGCGCTGCTGGCCTGCTCTGCCAAGATGGGTGCTATTATCGCCGGAGCTCCGCAGGCGCAGGCCGATGCCCTGTACGATTTCGGCTGGCAGATTGGACTCGCTTTCCAGATTTCTGACGATTACCTGGACACCTTTGGCGATCCGCACGTCTTTGGGAAGAAAATCGGCGGCGATATAATGTGCGGCAAGAAGACCTGGCTGCTGGTGGAAACTATCAAGCGCACCTCAGGGGAGCAGCGTCACCGCCTGAACGGGATATTGGCATTGGGAGAAGACCGTGTAGAAGAGAAGATTGCCGCAATGCAGCAACTTTATATCGATCTTGATGTCAAGCAGGACGCAATCAAGGCGATAGAGGCGTACCACGATAAAGCCATGGAGTGTCTCGCCGGCAAAGGTTTCACACCCGCGCAGCTTGAGTCATTGAAGGAGTTTTCCGCATCACTGGTTCACCGGGAGGACTAATATTTAAAATGGGCAATCTTGAGATAATGGCCCCTGCGGGCAACTTTGAGTGCCTGCACGCCGCCATCCAGGGCGGCGCAAATTCGGTATATTTTGGGGTGGGGAACCTCAATATGCGCTCCCACTCTGCCAACAATTTTGCCGTGGAGGACCTGCAGCAGGTTTGCGATATCTGCCGCGAAGCGGGCATCAAGAGCTATCTGACGGTTAATATCACCTTCTATAATGAGGATCTGGAGCCGATGCGTCAGTTGCTGCTGGCGGCACGTACTGCCGGAGTGACGGCGGTGATAGCTTCCGACATGGCGGCCATCCTGGAGGCCCGCAGGCTGGGCATAGAGGTGCACATCTCCACTCAGTTGAGCATATCAAATATTGAGAGCCTGCGCTTCTACGCGCAGTTTGCCGACGTGATTGTGCTGGCCCGCGAGCTTACCCTCCCGCAGGTCAAGGAGATTCATGAGATGATTGTCCGCGAGGGGATCAAAGGACCTGGCGGAGATCTGGTTCGCCTGGAGATGTTCTGCCACGGAGCGCTCTGCATGGCCGTATCGGGTAAATGCTATCTCTCGCTTCACGCCCACAACGCCTCCGCAAACCGCGGCAGCTGCTATCAGGTTTGCCGCCGCAGCTATATTGTTACCGACAAGGATGACGGAAACGAGCTCGAGATAGACAATAAGTACATAATGTCCCCCAAGGACCTGTGCACCATAGAGTTCATGGACCGCATCATCGACGCCGGAGTCACGGTATTCAAGATAGAGGGGCGCGCCCGCAGCGGGGAATATGTAAAGACCGCCTCCCGCGCCTATCGCGACGCGGCCGATGCCGTGCTGGCAGGTAATTACAGTACGGAACTTGGCGCCCGGCTCAAGGCCCGGCTGGCCACAGTATTCAACCGCGGCTTCTGGGACGGATATTACCTTGGTGCCAAAATGGGCGAATGGAGCGACGTCTACGGCAATAAGGCGACCCGCACCAAGCGCTACCTGGGCAAGATTACCAACTGGTTCGAGAAAATAGGCATCGCCGAGGTACAGATAGAGACGGGCGAACTCTCTGTTGGTGACCCGGTTATAATCAGCGGCCCCACCACGGGTGTTATCGAATTTAATGTTCCGGAAATCCGCGTGGACCTCAAACCCGTGCAAACGGCTCATAAGGGCGATTTATGCTCCATCCCCTGCGCCACAAAACTCCGCCGCAGCGACAAAATCTTCCTGTTCACCAATAACGGGTAAACATAGATTGTGTATCTTTGCCAACGGAAAAACACGACGGCTATGGAGATACTATTTGCCACGGCGAACCACAACAAGGTGGTGGAGATTGCCGGTAAACTTGGCGACGATTTCAAGATCATAACCCCCGCCGAGCTGGGCTATGGGGAAGATATACCTGAAACACACGAAACAATCCGCGAAAACGCGATAGAGAAGGCCCAGTTTATCTGGGATAAATTCCACAAGACCTGCTTTGCAGACGACACCGGGCTTGAGGTGGATGTGCTGGAGGGGGCTCCGGGGGTCTATTCTGCCCGCTATGCCGGCCTGCCCAAGAATCCCGCCCAGAACGTCGTCAAACTTCTCAAAGAGCTTGACGGAGTGTTGTTTGAAAATCGTACAGCCCGCTTCCGCTGCGTGATTGCGCTCATAGAAGACGGCGTGCTGCACACCTTTGAGGGGATCTGCGAAGGTCACATCTCACTGGAGCCGATGGGAGAGCTCGGATTCGGCTACGACCCCGTGTTTGTCCCCGAGGGGATGGAACGCACCATGGCGACCATGACCCTGGATGAGAAGAACGCCATCTCCCACCGCGGCAAGGCGGTAGAAAAGCTTGTCGAATACCTGAAAGCAAACCGCAAATAACCTCTCCCCCAAGCCAAATGGCTGCCGACAGAGAAACCCGGATAATAGTGCTCCATCTCACCAAGTATGGGGACCGCTCCCTGGTGGTGCAGGCGCTGGATGCCGAGCGTGGCCGATGCGGCTTTTTCCTGCGCGGTGCCGGCAAGGGTCGCGGCGGACTGAACCATTTTCACAGCCTCGGAATCCTGGACGTTGTGCTGGCAGCCGGCAAGGGGGAGTTGGAGTATATCCGCGAATATGAAAATCCCTACAGGCTGGATGCCATCCGCACCGACCCTTATAAAAGCGCCATCGCCCTGTTCATAGGGGAACTGCTCTACCGCAGCCTGCTGGACGGCGCCATGGACCCAGTCATGTTCGATTTCCTTGAAGAACAGATTCTTTCGCTGAACAACGAGACGGGCAGCGTGGCAAACTTCCATATCTGCTTCCTTGTAGATTTCTGCAGGGCGCTGGGGCTGCAGCCAAAGGACAATTACTCCCACGCCACCCCGCTCTTTACACCCTACAGCGCAGAATTCACCACCCGGGACACACTGGCGGAGACTTTCACCCCAGAATCCTCCCTTCTGCTTCACCAAATCCTATCCCTGCCGCGCGAAGAGGCGCTGCAAATCCCCCTGTCCCGCGACCAGCGGGGTGACTTTGCACAAAAAATGGTAGAATACCTATCCTACCATCTTTCGCAGAACCTCAACATCCGTTCGCTGAAGGTTCTTCACGATTTGTTCTCGTAAGGCTACTTGATATCGTTCAGAATCAGCTCGTAGTCAATCTGTTTCTGTTCCATTGAGGCGCGGATTACCTTTACGCGCACTTTGTCGCCAAGGGTGAAGGTCTTGTGGGACAGCCGCCCGACGATGCGGTATTTCTCCTCGTCAAAGCTGAAATAGTCCTCCTTGATGGTCTTCAGGGAGACCATTCCCTCTACCTTGGATGGCTCTATCTCTACATACATGCCCCACTCTGTAACGCCGCTCACGGTGCCGTCGAACTCCATGCCGATCTTGTCCTGCATGAATTCTGTGAGCTTGTATTTGATGCTGGCGCGCTCGGCGTCGGTGGCAATCTGTTCGCGGGAGGATGAATACTCGCACCACTGCTCGTAGGTGGCCTTGTCGGGCATCTTTTCCAGTTTATGACCGGAGTTGAACGCCTCAAGATATTGCGTCAGCAGGCGGTGCACCATCATATCTGGATAGCGGCGGATGGGCGATGTAAAGTGGGTGTAATACGGAAACGCGAGGCCGTAGTGCCCCACATTGTCGGTGGAGTAGCAGGCGCGGGCCATTGCCCTCAGTGCCAGCATCTCGATGGCGTTGGCCTCGGGCTTTCCCTTGACCTCTCCCAGCAGTGCGTTCAGGCTCTTTGACGCCAGCTTGGCGGTCTCTGTAGAACCCATCTTGTAGCCGAAATTGTTTGCGAAAGAACGCAGCCCGCCCAGCTTGTCTGCATTGGGCGACTCGTGGATACGATAAACCATAGTGGGGTTCTTGAACCCGCTCTTTTTTGCCACGAACTCCGCCACGCTGCGGTTGGCCAGCAGCATGAACTCCTCAACCAGGAAGTTGCTCTCTTTGCTGATTTTCTGATATACGTTCACAGGACGCCCCGCATCATCAATCTCTACCTTCATCTCGGGGCGCTCAAAGTTGATGGCGCCTTTGGCGAAGCGGTTCTTGCGGAGAATCTGCGCCAGGCCGTGCAGGGTCATTATCTCCTCTTTGAGCGGGCCGTCGCCCCCCTCTATTATCTCCTGCACCTGCTCGTAGTTGAAACGCTGGTCGGAATTGATCACCGTACGGCCGAACCACGCCTCCTTGACATTAGCCTTGGCATCCATCTCAAAGATGGCGGAGTAGCAGAGTTTGTCCGTCCCGGGACCGAGGCTGCAAAGGTTGTTGCTCAGCGTTTCCGGCAGCATCGGTATGGTGCGGTCCACCAGATATACGGAAGTTGCGCGGTTGTACGCCTCCTTGTCCACAATTCCGCCCGGCTTCACATAGAAAGTAACGTCGGCAATGTGCACGCCCACCTCATAGTTGCCATTGGGCAGCTTGAGCAGCGACAGCGCGTCGTCAAAATCCTTGGCGTCGGCGGGGTCTATGGTGAACGTGGTTATCTTGCGGTAGTCTTTGCGACGGGATATTTCGGCCGGCTTTATCTCTGCAGGGATCTTTTTTGCGGCCTCCTCCACTTCCGGTTCAAATCGGTACGGCAGGTTGAACTCCGCCAGGATGGCGTGCATCTCGGTATCGTTTTCGCCCGGCATGCCCAGCACATCCACTATTTTGCCCAGCGGTTCAGAACTGCGACGCGGCCAGTCGGTGACCAGCACCGCCACCTTCATACCGTTCTCTGCCTTCTTGCCGCCTATGGTGGGCAACTCTTCGCCGTCCTCCAGGGGAATGCGGATGTCATACGGCATCCGCGGACTCTCCACAATGGCCCAGACCTGGCGCCCGCGGACAATCAGCACTCCGATATGCGGTTTGGGAGAACGTTCCAGGATACGGACCACTTCGCCTTCTCGCCTCGGACCCGACTTTTTTTTGCCCGCCACCACCAGCACAGTGTCGCCGTTCAGCGCCCCGCGCAAACGGTTGGGCCTGACCATTATATCATCTTCCTGCCCCTCTACAACCACGAATCCGATTCCGTCGCGGGTCAGGCTAACCACTCCCTTTACCTCTTCCTGGCTCTTGCTGCGGCGCTCTTTGACACTGAATCTCACTGGCCCTTTACCGCGAACCGTTTTCTTTGATGTATCTTTCTTTTTGCTGTTCTTTTTCTTCATATTTTGGAGTACCTTTGTCGAGTCTGCTTATTGTGTTTACTACACAAAAGTAACAATTATCTGATGTATTTTTATTCATAATTTGACTGAAGAATGAACAAGAAGGTATTATTGATGATTCTTGACGGCTGGGGAGAAGGTAAAAAGGACCACAGCAATGCAATATACACCCAGGGGCAGCCTAATATCGACGCCCTAAGGGCAAAATATCCGTTCTCACACCTGAGCGCCTGCGGAGAGGATGTCGGCTTGCCAGACGGCCAGATGGGCAACAGTGAGGTGGGTCACCTCAACATCGGCGGCGGCCGCATCGTATATCAGGATCTGGTAAAGATCAACATGGCGTGCCGCGAACACAAGCTTTTGGCAAACAAAGAGATAGCTGCGGCATACGACTATGTGAAAAAGAGCGGCAAGGCGCTGCATTTCATGGGCCTGACAAGCCACGGCGGAGTGCACAGCTCGCTGAATCACCTGTACGAATTCCTCGCTGTTGCAAAGCAGGAGGGACTGGATAAGGTATACGTTCACTGCCTGATGGACGGCCGCGACTGCGACCCCCGCAGCGGCAAGGGCTTCGTAGAGGAGCTGGAGCAGAAAATGGCAGCAACCACCGGAAAGGTGGCGTCGGTTATCGGCCGCTACTACACAATGGACCGCGACAAGCGTTGGGAGCGTGTAAAAGAGGGCTATGACCTGATAGTTAAGGGCATAGGAAAGAAGGCGACCAGTGCCGTACAGGCAATTCAGGAGTCTTATGATGAAGGCGTCACCGACGAATTCATCAAGCCGATATGCATAACCGATGCTTCAGGGGCGCCCGTAGCCACCATCAAGCAGGGCGACGCAGTGATTTTCTTCAACTTCCGCAACGACCGCGCCCGCGAAATCACCAACGTCCTCACGCAGCAGGATATGCCTGAGGCCGGGATGCACACCATCCCCCTCTATTACTGCTGCCTGACCCCGTACGACGACAAGTTCACCGGCCTGCACATCCTCTTTGACAAGGAGAATGTACAGAAGACCCTGGGAGAGACCGTGGCTGCTGCCGGCTTGAGCCAGCTCCGCATAGCAGAAACAGAAAAATATGCCCACGTAACCTTCTTCTTCAACGGCGGCCGCGAGGCTCCGTTTGAGAACGAAGACCGCATACTCATCAACTCCCCCAAGGTTGCAACGTACGACCTGCAGCCGGAGATGAGCGCGCCGGAAGTGGCAGAGGCGCTTATGGCAGATCTCAAGACCGAGAAGCACCAGATGGTAATCCTGAACTTTGCCAACGGTGACATGGTTGGCCACACCGGCGTTTACGATGCTATCTGCAAGGCAGTCAAGACTATAGACGAACTCACCGGAAAGGTTGTGGCAGTTGCCCGCGAGCATGGCTACAGCGTGCTGATTACCGCCGACCATGGCAATGCCGACAACGCAGTGAACGCTGACGGCAGCCCCAACACCGCCCACTCGCTCAACAAGGTTCAGTTCGTGGTGGTTGATGACGACGTTAAGAGCGTTAAGGACGGCCGCCTGGCCGACATCGCCCCCACTATGCTCGCCCTGATGGGCATCCCCCAACCCGCAGAGATGACCGGAGAATCCCTGATCAGCTTCTAACCGCCCATGCCTTTCGTACACCTTCACGTCCACACCCAGTACTCCATTCTCGACGGCCTGAGTTCCATCAAGAAACTCTTCGCCCGCGCGAGGGAGTTGGGCATGCCCGCCATCGCCATCACCGACCACGGCAACATGTATGGCGTGAAGGAGTTTTTCAAGCATGCCTACGACAAGGCAAACCTCGACGCGGAAGGAAATCTGATAGTCAGGCCCATTATCGGCTGCGAGGTATATGTCACCCGCCACTACGACCATCGCCTCAAAGACCCGGAGCACCGCAGCTACTACCACCTGATACTGCTGGCCAAGAACTACGAAGGGTACAAAAACCTCATGAAGATAGTCTCCATAGGCCACATGGAGGGGAAATACTACAAGCCGCGCGTGACCCACGAGATAGTCGAGAAGTATCATGAGAACCTGATATGCTGCTCTGCCTGCCTTGCGGGGGAGATATCCCAGAATATCCTTGCCGACAATATCGCGGCGGCAGAAGAGGCCATCGAGTGGCACAAACGGGTCTTTGGAGAGGACTATTACCTGGAGGTGATGCTCCACAAGACAGAACTCACCGGGCTTGACCCGGAGGTATACCGCGAGGTGATCAGGGTTTACGAAGACCAGAGCAAGGTCAACGAAAAGATATTTGACCTGGCTGCAAAGCATGGCGTAAAGACAGTCGCCACTAACGACGCCCACTTCATCAAGAAAGAGGACGGCCCTGTGCACGACCGACTCATCTGCCTCACCACAAATGCCAACGTAACCGACACCAAGCGTCTGCACTACACCCAGCAGGAGTATATCAAGACAGAAGAGGAGATGGCTGCCCTTTTCCCCGACCATCCGGAGGCGCTCGCCACGACGCTGGAGATAGCCGGGAAAGTAGAGCAGTATAAAATCGACCGAGGCCACATCCTTCCAAAGTTCAACATCGACCCGGCCTTTCTGGCGGATATCGACAACCAGCTGGAAAAATACAAGGAGGTCATAGAAGAGGGCAAATGGGAGATCAAGAGAGACAAGAAGACCGGCGAAGAAATCAGTCGCACCTACCGCGGCGACGAGTTCTGCCAGTCGGTGGCGTATCTGTGTCACCTGACCTATCTGGGAGCGCACAAACGATACGGCGACACTCTCACAGAAGAGCAGGTATCCCGCATAGATTTCGAGCTAAAGACCATCGCCCGCATGGGCTTCCCCGACTACTTCCTGATAGTCCAGGATTATATTGCCGCCTGCCGTGCGGCGGGCGACCTTGTGGGCCCCGGGCGTGGTTCTGCCGCCGGGAGCGTGGTGGCTTACTGCCTGGGAATCACCAACCTGGACCCCATCAAATACCAGCTGCTGTTTGAGCGTTTCCTCAATCCCGACCGAATCTCAATGCCAGATATCGACGTGGATTTTGAAAACCTCGACTATGCCCACGAATACGTAGAGAAGACCTACGGCGTATCGCACGTTTCGCGCGTAATCACCTTTGGCACTATGGCGGCCAAGGGGGCCATAAAAAACGTGGCCCGCATAAGCCAGCTGAGCCTGGACGAGTCCAACCGCCTCAGTAAGATGGTGCCCGACCGCCTCAGCGAGAAAAAAGAAAAGAAGTATCCCTTCAATCCCAAGCTGGACGAGCTCAAACCCGGCTTCAAGAAGGTTGAGGAGGATGGTCAGACCTTCCAGATTGGCAAAGAGGAGGTCGATGCAAAGATCACCCTGGCCAATTGCTACCGCCTGGTACCGGAGTTCAAAAACGAACTGGAGAACGGCAGCGACCTCGTCAAGGAGGTGCTTTATTATGCCGAGAAGTTGGAGGGGTGCATACAGCAGGTCGGCCAGCACGCCTGCGCCACCATCATCGGCCCCGGAGAGATAGGGGACTTCATCCCCGTCTGCCTCTCCAAGGACAAGAGCGGCAAGGACTTGTGCACCTCGCAATACGACGGCCATTACATCGAGGACGTCGGTATGCTCAAAATGGACTTTCTGGGGCTCAACACCCTCTCCATCATACATAAGGCCCTGGATCTGATAAAGGCCGGACACGGTGAGACGATAGACATAGAAGCAATCCCCATCGACGATAAGCTGACGCTGGACCTCTACGGCCGCGGCGACACCACCGCAGTGTTCCAGTTTGAAAGCGACGGTATGCGCACCTGGCTGCAAAAGCTTCACCCGGAGCGTTTTGAAGACCTGATTGCGATGAACGCCCTCTACCGTCCCGGGCCGATGGACTACATACCGGACTTTGTGGACCGCAAACTGGGTCGCCAGCCTATTGAATACGACCTCCCTGAGATGGAGGAATATCTTAAGGATACCTACGGTATTACGGTATATCAGGAGCAGGTGATGCTTCTGAGCCAGAAGCTGGCGGGATTCACCAAGGGCCAGGCCGACACCCTGCGCAAGGCGATGGGAAAGAAGCTGATAGATACGCTGCAAAGCCTCAAGAGCAAGTTTATGGAGGGTGGTATTGCAAACGGACATCCGGAGAAGATCCTGGACAAGATATGGAAGGACTGGGAGAAGTTCGCACAATATGCCTTCAACAAGTCCCACGCCACCTGTTATGCCTGGGTCAGCTATCAGACTGGCTGGCTCAAGGCGCATTACCCTGCCGAGTTCTTTGCCGCCAACATGAGTTGCAACCTCAACAATATGGACGAGATTGCAAAGCTGATGGAGGATTGCCGTCGCTCAAGGATCAAGGTGCTCGGTCCCGATATAAACGAGAGCTCCACTGAGTTTACCGTGAACAAGGCGGGAGCCATCCGTTTTGGTATGGGCGGCATCAAAGGGGTAGGTCCCAACGTTATCAACGAGATTATCAAGATACGGGAGACAGGCGGTGCATTCAAAGATTTCTTCGACTTTGTGGAGCGTGTCCCCAACACCACCCTCAACCGCAAAGTGCTGGAGAGCCTGGTCAGTGCCGGTGCGTTTGACAGTTTCCAGGAGGCTGCCCGCAGCCAGTACTTCGCAATTACCGCCAAGGGCGAACCGTTCATCGATTCTGTGATAGGCTACGCCTCCAAATATCACAACAGCGCCCTTAACAGCGCCTTCTCACTCTTTGGCGAGATGGAAGAACTCAAGCCGGTCCGCCCGGAATTCCCCGTGGTGACTGAAGAAAACCGGATGGAGATACTCAAAAAAGAGAAAGAGGTTGTAGGGATGTATCTCAGTGCACACCCGCTGGATATGTACCGTTTTGAGGTCGATACCTTCTCAAACTGCACCGTGAGCCATCTGGGCGAGGTGGACAATGCAATTGACAATGAATCCAAACTGGTTCAGGAGGGGAAGCTCAAGCTGGACAAATCGGTGCTGAACAAGCAATATATCATAGCCGGCATAGTGACCGGGTGCGAAATCAAGACCACCCGCAACAACCGCCCCTTCTGCAAATTTACGATAGAAGATTTCTCCGGCTCGTTTGAGTTTGCCCTTTTTGGCAAGGACTACGAGAACTATATGCAATACACGCAGCCCAACACTCCGTTGCTCATAACCTGCGTCACGGAACAGCGCTACGACAAAGGAGACCGCGGCTCCGGCGACGGAGAGAAACGCGGCCTGGTGTACAAACTCCTCATCAAGGATATAGTGCTGCTGGCCAACCTTAAGGATACTCGCGTTAAAGAGTTCCACGTAAGCATCCCGGTAGAGAAGCTCAACGACGAATTCCAGAAAGAATTCGCCAAAGTCTGCAAGAAAAATCACGGCAAAGCAAGGCTCTATGTCCGCATTTTCGACGACTCAAAAAAACGGGAAGTCGAGTTCTTCTCCCGCAAATTCACGGTCAGCCCTGAGCAGCCCCTGCTGGACTTCCTCGCAGAGCACGGGCTTGAATATCATGTTTAGAATCAAACCATTATACTTATGAAAACCGCCCATCTTTTCCGCCCTATCCTGGGAATTGCTATTGTATCTGTCCTGCTGCTTGGCTTAACCGCCTGCGATCCCGACATAGACTACGATGGCGACAATTACAAACTGTTCAATACAGAATGGGTCAGCGAATACGGGACCTACGCCATGACATTTGAAGAGCCCGACTATGCATTCTTCTATATGGACGGTGATCTGATAGGCTCCGGACAGTTCGAATACTATGCCTCTGATGGGGTTATCGATTTTGATGTATTCAACGTCATATCCAACGACCACGAGATATTTACTGGCCGTATGCTGAGCATCGTCATCACCGATGCAGAGGTCGAAGGGAACGTGATGTCAGTCTATTTCCACGAACTGGCGGACGATGAAGAATACTATTTTGAGCTTTTTAAGAAGAAGTAGCGGCATTACAACTTAAGGTGTCCTTTGCGGACTATGCTCTCCTGCAGTTCTGCCGGTATGATGCTTCCTATTGCCTTCACAACGGCATTCAGTTTGGCTTCGTGGATATAGTCGCTGCGAACGACCATCGACACCGTCCGGGATAATTCCGGTTCTATGATGGGGCGGAGACATGTCTGCTGGCTGTACATTATCAAGCCGATATGCGTCTCAGGGATTATGGTCATCCCACCGTTATCGTTCACTATCTGTATAAGGGTACCCACACGTCCTCCCTCGAAAAACTTCTCATAAGAAACTTCCTCTCCCTGCTTTATATCCGATGTATCCATCAGCCGCAAGCCGTCCTTTATCATCCATATAGGTTCGCCTGCCAGACTGTCCAGCCTGACGTTCTCCCTTGCATACGCAGGATGGCGTGGAGAGATATAAGCATAAAAACGCTCGTGATACAGAGGAATCTCCATCAGTCCGGGCTCCCGGACTGGTCCCGGGAAAATGCCGATATCGACCTCCGCCTTCCTGAGTTTATCCTTGATAGTATCTGTCAGCATCTCTTCAACGTGAAGAGATATGGAGGGATAGTGCTCACCGAAGTATTTGAACAATCCGGGCACAAGCACTGGAGAGACAGTGGATATGAGGGCTATTTTAAGCGAGCCGGAGAGTGATTCCTTCTCAGAACGGGTCATTTCGGAGATTTGGTCGGCATTGTACAGGACGACTTTTGCCTGGTCAATTATTTTTCTTCCGACCTCCGTGGGGGCCACAGGATGCGCTTCCCTGTCAAATATCTTTACATCCAACTCCTCCTCTAACTTCTTGACCATAAGGCTCAAAGTAGATTGCGTGAGATTGCAGGCCTCGGCCGCTTTGCCAAAATGCCGGTATTCGTCAATGACAGTTATGTATCGCAGTTGCTGTAATGTCATCTTAAATTGCAATTGATTTTTTCAATGCAAATATAAAAATAATTGTATTGATAAATGATGTGCGAGAAAATACCTTTGCCGTCGTTTAAGCAAAAAATATGAACTGGAGAATTATCACATGGTATATTGGCATAGCTCTGCAGCTGGCAGCTGCACTAATGGTAGTTTCCTGCCTGATTGCTGTGTTTACCCAAGGCGATGATAGCGTGTTTCCGCTCCTTTATGCCTCTATGATAACTGGTCTTACAGGTGTTTTCCCGCTTATCTTTGTCAGGAAAAGTCAAATAAAGTTAAGGTTCAAAGAGGGGAATTGTATTGTAGTCGGCGCATGGCTTGCCGCCTGCATCTTTGGTATGCTTCCCTTCCTGTTTTACGGCCGCGAGTTCAGCGTGGTCAATGCCCTGTTCGAGAGTGTCTCCGGATTTACCACCACCGGGGCATCTATATTGAACGATATCGATGCATTGCCCAGGGGGCTTCAATTCTGGCGTATTTCAACGGCATGGGTAGGAGGAATCGGAATTGTCACGCTCTTTTCAATGCTGATAGCCGGAGCGCAGAACCGTTCTGCCCTTTCTGGCGCCGAGATTTCCAGTGTGGCAAGAGAACCCTTTGCCGGAGAACCCAGTGAAAATTTTGCCAGCCGGATGCTTGTCACCTACGTTGCGCTGACCGCCATTACTTTTGGTGGATTGAAGTTGACCGGTATGGGATGGTTTGATGCAATAACAAACGCCATGTCCGCCTGCAGCACATGCGGTTTCTGCGTCCGGGGAGCGAGCATAGCCGCCTATGCCAATCCGGCAGCAGAGATCGTCCTTACTTTTGCCATGATTGCGGCCGGGATCAACTTTGGTATCTTGTTCATAGCCTTTATAAAAGGCCGGCCACGCAATTTATGGAGATCCGAGACAATCAAAGTGTTTCTGTCGCTAGTGATACTGGCAATCATTGTGGTCACTCTGGATTTGATGTGCAGCGGACACTATTCCTATTTTGGCGATGCGTTGCGGGATGCCTCCTTCCAGGTGGCCTCAATATCCACCACGACCGGATTCGCGACCAAAGATACCACACTCTGGCCTCCGCTCAGTATGGCGGTACTAATTCTCTGTTCCCTTATTTGCGGTTGTTCCGGCTCCACCTCCGGAGGAATCAAGATAGACCGGGCCATCCTGGCGGCCAAGGGCATCCACCGGAAGGTAGAGCTTGCAGTGTCGCCAAATATTGTCCAAATCATCAGGATAGATGGGAGGATGAGGGCCGATTCCCAAGTTAGTGACGCTTTCGGATATATCTTCTGCTATCTGCTGATAGTGGTCGTTTTTGCGGCAATAAACATAGCGGCAGGGCTGGATTTTACAACTGGTGTAACAGCCTCGGTTGCCTGTATCGGTAATGTCGGTCCCGGTTTCGGGGAGGTCGATTCGATGTCAAATTATGCCAATTTGCCCGTAATCCTCAAAGCTACCGGGATGGCGGAGATGTTCATAGGGCGTCTTGAGATATTCCCGGTCCTCTACCTGATCAGATCGATACGGATGAGTTCATAACAAAGCGGTCACCCCGCCCCCTATCGGTATTTGTTCTCCTCCTCGAGCATACCGAGGTAGGAGTAGTAGCGGTCTGGGCTGATTTGGCCGGAATCCACAGCGGCCTTCACGGCGCAACCGGGCTCGTGGGTGTGGGTGCAGGGCTTGAAGCGGCAGTTGTCCATGACCCGCAGCATCTCGGGAAAATAAGTGCTGAGTTCCTCCTTCTTGAAATCGACAAGGCCGAAGCCGCGAATGCCGGGGGAGTCTATCACAAAGCCGCCGGTGGCGATGGGGTACATTTCGTAAAAGGTGGTGGTGTGGCGCCCCTGCAGGTGGGCAGATGATATCTCCGCAGTGCGGATCAGTTCCAGTGAGGGGTCGATCGCCTTGATAAGCGACGACTTCCCGACACCTGAGGTACCGGAGAACAGGCTCACCTTGCCGATGAGCCGCTTGCGCAGCACGTCAACATTCTCGCCCGTAATGGCCGAAACTTCCATTATTTCATATCCCGCACCGGCATAGATATCCCGGAACGACTCCGCCATCTGCTCCAGCGCCTCATCGTACAGGTCGCGCTTGTTTATCACTATTGTCACCGGCACGCCGTAAGCCTCGCAGGTGGTCAGGAAGCGGTCCACAAAGGCCAGCTTGGTCTCTGGAAACGCCATTGTGACAATCAGGTATGCATGGTCCAGGTTGGCGGCAATTATGTGCGCCTCGCGAGAAAGATTGGCACTGCGGCGGATAATGTAGTTCTTGCGCGGGTGTATGGCGGTGATGGCGCTCATCCCCTCTGCATAAACGTAGTCCACCACATCTCCCACTGCGACCGGATTGGTGGCGGTGGAGCCTTTAAGACGGATTTTGCCGCGAATCACGGCGGGGAAAAGGTTCCACTCGGGAAGACGCGACAGCAGATAATGGCTGCCGGTGTGTTTTACCACGACCGCCTCGCACTGCGCCGGGATGTTGACCTCCTCTGTCATTCAGAAACCACCGTTTTGTGCGCCTGATGCGCCTGGATAAAGATTACGACAACAGCCGCTATAATTATAGCCGAACCTCCCAGGACTCCAGCGGCGGTAGGGCCCAGCAGCGGATAGTTGTTGCTGGCCATAAAAAACATCGGCACTCCGGCAAAGCCGTTGATAGCACCGTGGCCAATGACTGCAGGCCAGCAGTTGCCAGCCTTCACGCACCACCAGGTCAACAATGTGCCCAACGTGATGCAGAACAGGCACATCATGGCGATGCCGACCCACGGCGCGCCGGCGTATTCGGTACCGTAATTATGTCCGAGAGCGATGATGGGCGCGTGCCAGAGGCCCCAGATAATACCACCGATGAGCACTGCCGGCAGAAATTTCATCCTGCCCAGCAACTTTGGCATCATATAGCCCCGCCAGCCCCACTCCTCGCCAAAGCAGGTGACAACATTCAGCAGCGGCGACAGCAACATGGCCACAACTATACCCATCACGACCTTGCTGTCCATATCTTCTGGCGTCATGGTCACCCCCATCTCTGCATTCTGCTGTATAAAATACGAATGGCCCGTATCGAACTCTCCGGGAAGAACCAGGAAATAAACCAATGCGCCCAGCGTGCATAATATTGACGGCAAAAACCACGCTATCAGGTAGTACCGCGTGCGGCCCTTGCCAAGATTGAGCGTGAGTTGTGAATTCTTGAAACCCTCCTTGGTGAAAAGCCTTGTGAGCAGTACGCACAGCGCCGGGACAAACATCATGGCCGCCACAACACCCTGTGCCAGAACATTCTTGCCATATCCATACTTCTCTGTGATAGGGTAAACCACAAAAAACTCCAGCGCCCAGGTTATGGCAAACACCAGAAAAAGATAAATAATCAGACGTTTTGTATCTTTCATAAAAGCAAAGTTATCCTTTTTTGTCTAATTTTGTGCAAATATAGACTTACCATGAAACATCTTCGTTTATTCGTCCTGTTTGCGGCCGTGGCACTTCTGGCGGCCTGCAATACCAACAATAACCACAAGCAGACCATCGCTCTGTTTGGCGGTTCGTTCAGCGTAACAGAGGCCTCGAACGTCGCAACCGACTATTGGGCAGAACAACTCAATGCAGAAATCACCAAATACGGTGTCGGCGGCGCCGGCTTCTCCAACCGCTCCCAGTGGGACGGACAACATATCCAGTGGCAGATAGACCAGGCTTGTGCCCCTGAGGCTCCTGTTTACGACACCTACATCCTGTGGGCCTCAACCAACGATTTCAACCAGTGCAACACCCTCTCCGGCGATGCCTGGGACTATACGGAATATGACGGATTCGATGCCAGCAAGCTGGAAACGCAGTGCGGCGGCATCAACTACGCCATCAAACGCATACGGGAAAAAGCGCCCAAGGCGCGCATACTCTTCATGACCTCCACAAAGTGCTTCTCCAGCCCCGGCAGCGGCACAAATATCAACTATCAGGGCCCCGAAAACGGGATGAATCTGTTCGTGTCAAAGCAGATGCTCTGCTGCCGTGCTGCAGGAGTGCCGTTCCTGGACCTTTTCACCATACCTGCGTTTAATGAGGATAATTTTGAAGGGTTCACAGAGAGCGACCATCTCCACCTCAACGCAAAGGGTTATGAGGCAATCCGCGACCTTCAGGTGAGATTCATCCGCGAAGGCAAGAATATCATTGGCCGGCACTTTGTAATAAACAACCATTCCGACACCGACTTCCCTAACTATCAGCGCTATGCTGTGGCCAATACGGCCGTGACCGAGACGCCGGTGGCAGTTCTTTTTGGCGACTCCATCACCGATGGATGGCCCCGCGCCGACGAGGCTTTCTTCACCGACAACAACTTTGTGGGGCGCGGCATCAGCGGCCAGACCACGGTGGATGCGCTGGCCCGCTTCCGTGCCGATGTCGTCGGCCTGCATCCCAAATATGTCGCAATCCTGATTGGTACCAACGACCTTGCTGAGAACGATGGCGGCATCTCTATGGAAAACGTCGTGGGCAACATCGCTAACATGGTGGAGATTGCCCAGGCCAACGGCATCATCCCGCTGGTTTGCTCCCCGATTCCCGCCGCAGCATATCCCTGGCGTCGGGAGCTCGGCCCCCAGGCAAGCATTGTCAAGACGCTGGGCACTATGGTTCAACGTATGGCAGAGGAGAAAAAAGTAACATACGTAGATTACTGGACCGCGATGAACGACGGCAATGGCGGCCTGTCTCCCGAGAACTCAGAGGACGGCGTGCACCCCACACTGGCAGGCTACAAAATCATGGAACGCGTACTTTTGGATTATATCAAATAAAAACATATTATGACAAAACACTTTGTAATTCTTGCAGCATTATTTTCATCCGTCCTTTGCGGATGCAACGTAGACGTAGTATTAGATCCGGGCACACCTGTCGACAAAGATTTTCTGATTGCCGGCGGTTATGACTCCGTGGATATTTCTAACTCCTTTGACGTTTTTGTTGATAAAGACGCCACCGCAGTCACCGTCACTGCCGGTGAAAACATCATGTCTCGAGTCATTGTAGAACAGGTCGGAGGTGAACTCAAAATTTATTGCAATCCCCCGGTTGTGAGCACGAGTGATGCCTATTTGCAGGCCGTAATACCTCACAGCACAGCCCTTAAAAGCGTAAGTGTTTCCGGTGCCGGCAGTTTTCATTCTCCCCGTACCATCACTAACAATACTGTGCAGGTCAAGTTGTCAGGCGCTTCCTCCTTCAGTGGGAGCATATCCGCCAATAAAACAGAGGTGGACCTCTCTGGCGCCTCCCGTATCACAGGCAAAATCACTGCAGACGATATGAAACTGGGGCTTAACGGCGCCTCTGTCGCAGACATAACGGGTAAGGCCAAAAATCTTGAACTGGACTTCAGCGGGGCCAGCCGGAATGAAGACAACGCAGCGCTTGGTAAATACGGAATGGAGTGCACCAACTGCAAAGGCTCCGTCTCCGGCGCCAGCAAGGCATATATCCACTGCCTTAACGAGATTGCCGTAAGCCTGTCCGGTGCCAGCTCACTCCACTACACCGGCGATGCCACCACAGACAAAAGCTCCACATCCGGTGCATCCAGCATTGCCCACGACCGCCTTTAACCTCTAATCCAACATCATTGGGGCCGTCGGCTCCAGGTACCCCTAACCGGGTCATAACAGATGAGCCTCAAGCCCCCTTCCCGGGAAGGGGGTTGGGGGATGGGTCAAACATAGGGGCCGTCAGGCTCCGGGTACTGACTAAGCCTGGCATTGGCGAGCCTCAAGCCCTCCCCTGAGGGGAGGGTTGGGAGGGGGTCATACATAGGGGCCGGTCAGGCTCCGGGTACAAAATAAGCCAGGCAAAACCTGGCTTA
>JAGABI010000024.1 GCA_017614715.1 Bacteroidales bacterium
AAACTTTTTGCATCTCCAAAAATATTAATGTAGTGGATTGTGTGCTCCCATAACCGTCCGATAAACGGATACAATTTTTTCCCCATATTCATCCGTTGACAGATGCTTCTTTGCAAACTCCTGAGCACGCAAGATAACATTCTCCTGATCGGACTCGCTAACGAATCTCATCAGTCTGGCGCACTCTTCCAACGTTGTAAACAAATAACCTGTTTCTCCATCCTTAATTATGTCCACAGTGCCACCCGACGCATATGCGATAACGGGACAGCCAAAGAACATCGCTTCTGCCGTTGTCCGCCCAAACCCTTCGTTGACAGACGGCATGATAAAAGCCGTTGCCTTCTCAAATAATGGTTTCACATCGTCCACACGAGGCAAGAATTCCAAAGCGTCTCCACACCCCCATTGCTCTCCAAGTTTCTTCAAATAACAGAGGTACTCATCGGTGGCATTTCCGACAACCTTCATTTTCATTCCTTTCCCCGACAAACCGCTTTTACCAAATGCCTGAATCGCTAAAGCCACATTTTTCCCTTCTGTCAAGACCATGGAACAATAAAGAATGTAGGGAGCCTTTTCCTTCTCAAAGCAAGCCTCGGATTTCCTTCGGACCGCTGGCCAAATTGTCCAGGTATTATGCTCTGTTAATTCCCAGTATTCACGACAAGGATTAGAGATGACGATTCGGCCCTCCGCTTCATTAATCCTCCTCTTTAATCGAGACAGGGGTATCACGACCCTTGCATTTAAGTGTTCTCTTGTCAAATACTCCCTTATATGCCACACATGTGGTATTTTCAGCATCTTTGATAACCACTGTCCCATGAGCACCGGGGCCATATTGGTATGGACAATATCTATCTTCTCATCAGCCAACGCTTTTCTCACGTTATATAAACATCTCAGGTCCAACCGGAATAGTTTGACAAACCAGAATCGCCAAGGATGGAAAAGGAAATACTTAATATTCTTCCTAAATGGCTTTTCCAAGAGTGTTTGGTACGGATATACCAGGCATTTTACGCCGCGTGAAGACAAATAATCATATATGCCTTCTTTCGTTTCCAGCAAAACAACGGGCTTGATGTTCTCTGGTAAAGAATCAATCAGGCAGCATAGAGACTTTGACGCTCCGGTATAGTTGCTGATACCGCTTACATACAAAACCGTGAGGGACCCTGTTTCCGGATTTGACATCCTGTTCGTTTGCATAATTCTTTATTTGCGAGTTATTAAACGCACATACGGGATTAGTGAACCTATTATCAATGTTGCGCACCATTTGTACCTCAAACATAAACGCGTCCACCAGTTCCAGCAATATTTCGGCTTTTTGTACTTTAGCAATGACGCTCTGTCATAATGCGAATCAAATCTATCGTAGAATGACTTAACATCACGTTTTGATTGTAGCTTAATCAACCTTCTACAAGCTTCCATGACATTGTAACTCCCGCCCTCTAAGATTGAATCGGCATATTTGGTTGACTTTTCCGGAAGAGACTCATAAAACGCCAACATCCGTGTTCCCAGCAGTGCATGATCGCATAATGACCTGGAAGATACCGTATTAGTAATAGACCCAGTATTTTTTATATACAGATATCCGCATTCATCACAGTAAGACATTCGTCTCGCATGGTATAAATGCACATTTACAAAGTCTGAATCCTCATACAAAAGGCCTTCTACAAAAGGGTAGTTCACCTCATCTAAGAAATGTTTTCTGTATATATATGCCCATGCGGCTGTTTCCCAAAAAGGATACTCTGTTTGTAATTTTATACCATCAAACACCTCATCTTTATAAGGCAAGGTCTTCTCACCTATAACGGCCATATTCATAGTCACCTTCTCAACACGAATAGCAACCATATCATAATCGTTGTCACTGGCCATCTTAATAGCTTCCACAATACCTCCGCCTACCAGATCATCGCTATCCACAAACGCAATCAAACCACCTTGAGCAACAGAAAGGCCACGGTTTCTTGCAGCACCCAGCCTATGATTCTCTTGCTGGCAGAGCAAGACAAGATTACGATGACCGTTTGAGTATTCAGTTATCAACTCGACCGTATTATCCGTTGAGCAATCATCTATTGCAACCACCTCAAAATCATCTTCATCAAGTTGCAACGAATAAATGCTGTCTAAACAACGAATAATGGTTTTCGATGCATTATACGCAGGGATAATAAAAGATATCATTTATGTCCGGAGAAAAAACTCCAATAGGTTTTAAATGTTGGGTTATGAATGCAACTATTGCTTCTTAATCTTAAGCTTCTGCCCCGTGTATATCTTGGACTTGCGGGTGAGGCCGTTGAGGCGCATGATATCGTTGAGGCTGACGCCTGGGAACTTGTTGGCTATACTGTACAGGGTATCGCCCTTGCGCACGGTATAAGTGACGTATCCACCCTTGCTGGAGGTAGCAGGCTGGGATGACCTGGAGCTTCCGGAAGATGCCACGGACGACGATGACGGGCCCTTGCCGCTGTAGATTCTCAACCGCTGGCCGGGGACGATGGTTTCCCTGCGCAACCCGTTCCACTTCTTGATGTTTGCGATGGTGGTGTGGTGGCGCGACGCAATCTTGCCCAGGCTGTCACCCCTCTTCACGGTATATGTTGTGTAGGAAGGAGCTCCTGTGGAGATACGGGTATTCTTCACCACGCTGACCTCTTTCACCTTGACGGGGTCGAAGAAGATACTGTCCTTATATGCATAAATAGTATCCTGTACATCGATGAATGCCCCGGAGAAGCTGTACGGAAGCTTTATCACGCGGGTCTTGGTCTTGCCGGGGACAATGTCCTTGACATACTCCGGATTGAGGTTACGGAGCATATCCACGCTGATGCCGATGCACTCGGATATCTGCCCGAAGTGAAGGTTGTTGTTGACGTGGAAGGTGTCCACCTGGGGGGGAGTATCGACGTGCGACGGGGTAATGTCATGCAATTTGTAGTATGCCATGGTGTACATCGCCGCAATGAAAGCCGGCACATAGCCGCGGGTCTCGCGGGGGAGATAACGATATACATCCCAGAAATCATGTCCGCCGCCTGCCCTCTTGATTGCCTTGTTCACATTGCCGGGGCCGCAGTTGTAAGAGGCTATCGCCAGCGACCAGTCTCCAAAGATGGCATAGGCATCGCGCAGATACTTGGCCGCCGCATGTGTCTCCTCTATATAATCGAACCGTTCGTCCACATATTCATCTATCTCAAGGCCGTACTGGGTACCGGTACTGCGCATGAACTGCCACATACCGGCTGCGCGGGCGCGTGAAACCGCCGTAGGATTGAGCGCCGACTCAATCACAGAGACTTTTGCAAGTTCCTGGGGAAGGCCGTACTGGTCGAATATCTCTTCAAAAATGGGCAGGTAATAGGCTGACAAACCCACTATCTTGCTGATTTTTGAGCGGGACATCTTCTGGGTATAATAAATGATATAGCTGCGCACCACATCGTTGTACGGAATCTTTACCGACGTGTTGATGCGGTTGAGCCTTGCAATATATACCGAATCGGGAATATCGGAAGTATATACCTTATCGCCCACCTCCATCAGTTCCTCTTCGTCCAGTGAGTGGCGGCTGAGGTTGTCGTACCATGCCACCAGCGCGGAATCTGTATTGAAGTTGGGGTCATCGTCGGAGGCGATGCTGTCCTCGTCGGAAGAAAATGCAATCTCTTCAAAAGGGGCGGAAACCATCTCGTCGTATGCGCGCTGCATCGAATCCAGTTTGGAGAGCAGTACAGAAATGGAGTCCTTGAGAACTTTCTTTGTTTCAGGCTTGTGCTTCTGTGCCGATGAAGAGAATGGGATGGCCACCAGAAGGAGCAGTGTTAAAAGCAGTTTTGATAATGTTTTAGCAGGTGAGTACATTGAAAAAGTGTGATGTGTATGTGATTAAAAATTTAATGTCATGTTAACTCCGAACGACGGCATCGACTGTGTCGGGGAGAGATAGCTGTCCAGGTTATCTATCAGCGCCGGATTCACGTTCAGAGACAGGTCGTCGCTCACATTGAAATCCTTCATATATGCAAACACGTTGGCATCTATGATGTTGAGGGCGTACACCAGCACCGTTGCAACCACGGAATAGTCGCGGTAGCGGTGGTATAGATCCTTGTAGGTAGTTGCCTGGGTTACGGTAATACGTCCGGTATAACCAGAACTGCTGTCGCTTGCAAGCTTGAATATGTATTTGTAACGCTGATACTGCATGTTGTTCAGATGGAGGGTATATGCGCACACTCCAAGCCCCGCGTACCAGATGGGGATATGCCACCATTCCCCTATGTAAGCTTGACCGAGGCCCGGCAGCAGGGCAGAGAACACCGCCGCTTTGCCAGGATCCGGGGTGCGGGAATCTGTAAGGTTAGCCACCCCGTCCAGCACCTGGCCCCAATAGACCAGGGCAGCCCCCGCATAGCACAGGGTTCGGTAGGTGGCATATTTCTGGTCTCCAGTATTGTGGTACTGCTCGTTGAAATACAAGCCGCCGCCTATTCCGGCTCCGATGCCTGCATATACCACCGGCAACTTCCAGTAATCCTTGTTGTAAATCTGGATGCGTCCCGGCATTACAGCCGCTCCAAGGGCAGCGTAGCCGGGCCTGAGCGGCTCTTTGTGGTGCAAACCGCGGGTAAGATGTTTCAGCGAGAAGCCCTGCAGGGTATCGGCATCGGTCTCGTTCTCATCCTCTTTATACTCTGAAGATGAGGCATCCTCTCCCGGAGCCGCGGACATTGAATCGTTTTGCCGGAAAATACCCTGGCCTGACGCCTGCAGGCAGGCGATCATCATCACGATGGTTATCAGCAGGGTCCTTTTCATCCGGCTAAGCGTTGACGTTTATAAGTTCTTCTGCGAGATTCATAAAATTACCTGCGCCCGCCGATTCAGGGTCGTAAACGATAACCGGCTTGCCGGCTGAGGGGGCCTCCACCAGTTGTGAACTGCGGCAGATAATGGTTTTGAACACCTTCTGCGGGAACTGGGCGCGTATCTCCTCTATAACCTGGTTGTGCGGCTTGAGCCGGCTGTCGTACATAGAGAACAGGAAGCCCTCTATGCCCAGATTGGGGTTGACCTTTGCCTGAACCAGCTTGATGGTGTTGAGCAGTTTCCCCAGCCCCTCCAGCGCAAAATACTCCGGCTGGACAGGCACAATCACAGAATCGGCCGCCGTGAGGGCATTTATTGTGAGCAGGCCCAGCGACGGGGAACAGTCTATGATTATATAGTCGTAATCACCCTTGACCGCCTCCAGCGTCTTGCGCAGGGCGGTTTCGCGACCGCTGCGGTTAAGCAACTCCACCTCCACCCCAATCAAATCCACGTGAGAGGGGACTATTTTGAGATTGTCCAGGGATGTATCCAGAATGGCCTCGACCAGCGGGCATCTGCCCTCAAGCGCCTCATAGAGAGTCCTGCCGGTATCGGTATCTGGATTGAAACCCAGATATGCGGTGGCATTGGCCTGCGGATCGGCATCCACCAGAAGGGTTTTGAACTTCAACACAGCCAGCGAAGCGGCAAGATTGACGGCCGTGGTCGTCTTTCCTACACCACCCTTCTGGTTGGCTATGGCGATTGTTTTTCCCATCATTCAGATGCCGGACTGCAAAGCAGCAAATTTAACAATTGTTTTGTTTCCTAAAAATTATAATCTGCCTGAAAACGGCACTCTGGCACCGCAGAAACCACGGTAACACAAGACAGGGCCAGTTTTGGACAGGGTTTTATCTTAACGATGCACCTTGCTACAATTCCCTTGCCGTAATAGTACTGAGAGGAAAAACTTCCTGGCAAATCTTTCTCGTAGAGATAAACCCGGGTATCATATCCGGCGGTACTGAAAAAAGAAAGCGAGGCGGCGGCACTATGGCGCATCCGGCCGAATTCGCGGCTCACCGAGGCGGAGAGGGCCATCCCTCCTGATGCAACCCCGTCGCGGCTGAGCAGCACTGCCCCGCTTCTTACAGAACCCTTCCACCGCCCCCACTCCCCTTTCAAGGCCAGCTTGAGAGAGTGCTTATGCGAGCTGTCGCTGCTCTGCCACACATAATTATCCTGGGCCGAGACGCTCCACCTGCCGGAAGCATATTCCGCACGCAGCCGCTCGTAAACCGCACCTGAGGGTATTTCTACCCGGTAGCGTGGCGACGGATAGTACACCGCCTCCGAGAACGATGTCACCAGCAGCCCCTTTAAGGGGCGTATCATCAGCGACACCACCGCCCCGCACTGGTTGGATACCGACGATATGGTGGAGTAGGCTCCGGCGTGCGGCGCGATATACCCTTTGTCGTAATAGCGCACCGATGCCGATGCCTCAAAGTTGTACGAGGGCGACAGTACCGCCCCAGCGATTGCGGCCGGCTTCAGGTTTGCAGAGAGGGCGGCCTCCGCAAAGAGACGCCAGTGCCCCTTGCTGACCACCGCATCGGCGGCGAGGTTCCCCATCCACCCGTCGTACATCTGAAACTGGTTGTAATAGGTCACTTTGCGGGCATTATGCTTGCTGTAGGTGTAAGCAAGTGCCGTGACGCCCGCGCTGAACCACTCTCCCCGCCAGCTGAGGTTGCCTCCAAAAAGATACTCCCGCATGGCGTTTCTGGCCGCCTTCTCTGCGATTGTACGGTGATAACCAGTGACCTGAAGGGATGTATATCCGCCCTCCCCCACCTTTGCATCTACACCGGCGACGGACGCGAATATGGTCAGACGGAGTGAGCGGGATATGCCACATTCCACCGCCACCCCGTGCAACGCAGAGCATTCATTAGCAGATTTATAGGGGACTATGCCGCGTGGGCGACGCATCAGCGAGGCCGGCTGGGTTGCAGAGGTGAATCTGAATGCGTTCCAAAGCGCCAGCCCTTGCCCGAAACAGGCACTGAAATCGCCCAGCAGCACGTTCCACCGCCCTCTCGAATAACCCGCATAGGCCCCTATATAGTCTGTCAGCAGCCGCTCTCCCGGATCGCTCTCTAAAAGCACGCCCGCCCTGAGGCCACTCCATTCGAACAGTATCCTGTTATACTGATGAATCCCCTCTACACCGCTTTTATAGCGGTAGCGCGAGCGAACCTGGAGCAATGCCTTTGCTGCGCCGGTATTATCACCGCCGTAGAGCGCCACAAACGGCTCTATTCTGGCCGCAAAGCCGCCGCCGAAGCCATCTACCGTCGAGAGCTCCTGAAGGGTCAAAATCGCCCCGTAATCGCGTCTGTACTCCAGCAGGCTGGCAATCTGGAACGGGGTGAACAACCCGGACCGCTCCAAGGCTTCACGCGAGGCGGAATTCAGGTTTAGCCGGTGCCTCTCTGAACGCTGCTGCAGATACTCCTCCACCGCCTCCTCCGGGACGCCGGCCTCCGCCATCTGCTCAATTTCTCCCTCAATGTCTTGCGCCACCACCGTGTGGCAAAAGAAAAAGATTGCTCCAAACAGGGCAATCTCAGTCAAATACGCTTTCACCTCAATCCTCCTGCACTATAATGTCAATACTGATTCAAAAGTAATATCTTTGCTCTTCCAAAGCAAATTTACCCGGATGTTATTCATAATAGACAGCCAAACAGACCCCTATCTCAATCTGGCAGCGGAAGAGTACCTGCTGCGCAACTTCAGCGAACCGGTGTTCCGACTGTGGCGCAACGACCCCTGCGTGGTTATCGGCCGCAACCAGAACGCCCTGGCAGAGATTGACATAGACTATGTGAAAGCCAACGGAATAAAGGTAGTACGGCGCCTCTCCGGCGGCGGGGCGGTGTTCCACGACCTGGGCAACGTGAATTTCACCTTCATCGAGAGCCGCCGCGAAGGCGAGGACACCGCCGACATGTTCCGCCGATTTACGGCCCCCATACTGGATGCGATGAATAACCTGGGCATCGACGCCCTGCTGGAAGGGCGCAACGACCTTACCATATCGGGCCGCAAGTTCTCCGGCAACGCCCTCTGCATAGAGCACGGGAGGGTCTTACAGCACGGTACGCTGCTTTTCAGCGCATCTATGAACTCGCTTGCCGGGGCGCTCCGCAACCGCGCCGTCAAATACTCCGACAAAGCGGTAAAATCCAATATCAGCCGCGTCACAAACATCTCCAGCCACATCAAGGCACCTATGGACTGTCTGCAATTCATGGAGTACCTGGGCGGATTCATAGGTCGCGACACGCCCCGCTACAGTTATACAGACGCAGACCAGGCCGCTATCAGAAAACTCGCATCAGAGAAATATTCCACCGATGCCTGGAACTTTTCCGCCTCGCCACGATACACCTTCTCCAACTGCGCCAAACTCAGTTGCGGCCTGGTAGAGATATCTTTTGATGTATCAAAGGGAATCATTACCCGGCTCGCCGTCAGCGGCGATTTCTTCTTTATCCGCCCTATCGAAGAGTTCTGCGAAAAGATGACGGGATGCGAGCATCTCAGGGAAAAAATCGCCGGGCGGATCTCTGCGATCGGGCCCGGCGACTATTTCGGGAATGTCGGCTGCGAAGAGCTGACCTCTATGTTTTTCTAAACTGCTATTTGAAGCGTTTCTCCTTTACAGAGACCATCTTCTCCTTGAGAATGCCCACGCACTCTGTAACGGCCTCTTCAAACGTGTCCGCATTGCGTTCCACCACGACTTCGCTGCCAGGGATGAGGACTCTCACCTTGACATTCTTGTTGTCGGGGTCGGGAAGCAACGAAAGCAATACCTCACAACGGACCACATCTTCGTAAAATTTCTCTACTTTGCTGACCTTGCGGTTGATGTAGTCGATCAGCTTCTGATCTGCATCAAACTTGATTGATTGAATCTTGATTTCCATTTCACTTTCGTTTTTTTGCTCTGGGATGAGCGGTTAAATATATTTCTTTGAGTTGCTCGAACGAGTTGTGCGTATAGACCTGTGTGGCCGCCAGCGACGAGTGTCCGAGAACCTCCTTGATGCTGTTTATGTCTGCGCCGTTGTTAAGCAGGTGGGTGGCCAGGGAGTGCCGCAGCACGTGCGGCGACTTTTTACCTGTGAAACCCTCAACCCCGCTCAAGGCATGTTTAACTACATTGTTGACAAAAGCCGGATACAACTGCTTTCCCTTGTCCGTTACAAAAAACCAGCCGGAGTCGCCGCAGCCCGTCTCTTCTTCAACTCTTTTCAAATATAATAAAACTTCTTCACAAATCCTATCGGGAACCGGAATTTCTCTTGGTTTGTCGCCCTTGCCCGTGACCCGGAAAACCTTGCGTCCCGCATCAAAATCACTGACCTTCAAGCCACAAAGCTCCGCCCTGCGCATCCCGGTGGAATACAGTATCAGGATAATCATCCGCTCCCGCAGTTCGCAGAAAGGCTCCTTGCCGTCATCCGCCGCCTTTGCATCTTGCGCCCCTTGCGCACTGCTTTCGCTGAAATACCCATCCATGCTGGCCTGGGTGTAAAACTGCGGCAGCGGCCTGTCCTCTTTGGGGCGGAATACCTTCCGCACCGGATTGGATTCGAGCAGGCTGTTGCGCACCATCCAGTTGCAATAACTGCTCAGGGCAGAAAGCTGCAGGTTCATGGTGCGCGGGCTCAGGCCATCCTCCAGCCCCCTTGCAATGAAGCCGCGGATAAGGTTGGGGGTGAGTATCTGCTGCCACTGCTCGGCCTCTATCGTACCTTTGGTTTCGGGCAGGGCAAAGTCGCGGAAAGACTCTATCGCGCCGCGGTAAAGTGCCACAGTGCGTGGGGAATAGCGCCGCTGCACGCTGATATACTCTATAAAGAGATCTTCCATCACTGCCAAGGTAACAAAAATTTGCCGATCCGGAAAACTTGCTTATCTTTGCAGTCCCTAAAAAAAGGAGGTGTAGCAATTATGATTATCGTACAGATTAAAGAAGGTGAAAACATCGAGAAGGCCCTGAAGAAGTTCAAACGCAAATTCGAAAAGACCGGTATCGTACGCGAGCTCCGCGGTCGTCGCGAGTTCAAGAAACCGTCTGTAGTCCGCAGAGAGCAGAGAAACAAAGCTATCTACGTTCAGCAATTGCGCCTCGAGGAGGAATAATTTCTGGATTATCCTCAGTAAAACCGATCCGTTGGGGTCGGTTTTATTGTTTATGCAAGGAATACTTATGACCTTAAGGGAATATATAAAGCTTGAGACTTCTGGTTGGAGGTGGTACGAGCTGGTGTACCTGGCCGTCTGCACCCTGGCCATCCTTATTCCGTCGCTAATCAGCGGCGACAGCGCCATGGCGGTGGTCAGCGCCACCTGCGGCGCCATATCTGTGGTACTCACAGGCAAGGGAAAGCTGGGGACGTACATCTTTGGCGGAATCCAGTGCGCCCTCTACGCAATTATCTCTTACAAGGCAACATATTACGGAGAGACTGTCCTGAACGTGTTATACCTGCTGCCGCTTGAGGTTGTAGGGTTCCGCACCTGGATGAAGAATATGAACGCAGAGCGGGCGGAAGTTGTGAAACTGCAGATGACTTGGAAGCAGCGCGCCGTCTGGGGGGCAGCGCTCGCCGCCGGAACCGTCGCCCTGGGGCTCATATTGAAGCATATAGACGTTATAGCCGGCACCATCCTGGGCATTTCTGATGTACCGGTGGATGCAATGCCCTTTATGGACGCTTTCACCACTGTCGGCACCATGATAGCCTTTGTGCTCACCGTGAAGCGCTACAGCGAGAACTGGTGGATATGGATAGCAATCAATGTCGCCACCGTGATAATGTGGCTCGGCAATGTCATAGAAGGGGGCGAAAACGCCAGCATAGCTACACTGCTAATGTGGAGCGTCTATCTGGTGAATTCTGTGATAATGATGATCCGGTGGATGCGGGAATCCAGCAAGCCGGAGTAGCGACGCCTAAACCTCACGGTTCAGTGCCTCCCAAATCATATCCTTAAGGTGAACAAGACCGCTGCCGGTCACGGCGCTGATAAAGGTGTGTGGCACCCCGCCTGGCAACGTCTTCTCTATATCTGCACGCAACTCGTCGTCCAGCAAATCGTCTTTGGTAACCACCAGGATGCGGTCTTTGTCCAGAAGCTCTGGATTATACAGCTTAAGTTCGTTCAGCAGGACAGCGTAAGTGGCAGCCACATCATCGCTGTCTGCAGCCACCATAAAGAGCAACATGGAGTTCCGCTCTATATGGCGCAAAAACCTCAGGCCCAACCCCTTACCCTCGTGAGCGCCCTCTATGATGCCGGGGATGTCGGCAATCACAAAAGAGCGGTCGTCGCGGTAGCTCACGATGCCCAGGCTCGGCTCCAGAGTAGTGAAGGCATAGTCCGCAATCTTTGGATGGGCGGCAGAGAGTGCCGATACCAGCGTTGATTTGCCGGCGTTGGGGAATCCCACCAGACCGACATCCGCCATAATCTTCAGTTCCAACACTACCCAGCCCTCTTCTCCCGGCTCACCGGGCTGCGCATAGCGCGGAGTCTGGTTTGTGGCGCTCTTGAAGTTGTTGTTGCCCAGGCCGCCGCGACCTCCCCGACGCAGTATTACCTGCTGCCCGTCTTCAATCACTTCGCAAATCTGCTCACCGGTTTCTGCATCGCGGGCCACCGTGCCCAGAGGAACCTCCAGCACTATATCCTTGCCGTCGGCCCCGGTACGGAGTCCGCCGCTGCCCGCCTGGCCTGCGTCGGCCTTGACGTGCTTCTTGTACTTGAGATGGATCAGGGTCCACATCTGCCTGTTGCCGCGCAGTATAATATGCCCGCCACGCCCGCCGTCTCCGCCGTCGGGTCCGCCCTTGGGCACATATTTCTCACGGCGAAGGTGCATGCTCCCCGCTCCGCCCGCTCCTGAAGCGCAGAAAATCTTGACGTAGTCTATGAAATTGCTCTCTGCCATACTGTCAATCTTGTTTTGCGAAGATACAAAAAGGCTTTGATATATAAGAAATCGGCATTAACTTTGGAGTATAAGGCGCCAGAATCATATAAACCTAATATTAACTAAAGGAAATGAAAAAAGTATTTGCAATTGCCGCTGCATTGATGCTCATCGGCACTACCGCATTCGCACAGTCTTTTGGTGCAGGTTATGTTCAGTCAACCGAGAAGTTCAACAACACCGCTACCACCGCAAACGGCTTCTACGCCGGTTTCGGCTACACAGCAAAGATTTTGCCCGGCATCAGCCTGAACCCGGGTATCTATTATGAGTTCCTGACCTCCAAAGAAGGTTTTAACTACGGTTCATTGGCATCTGTAAGTGGCAAAACCACAGAGCACTACGTTAATGTTCCACTCCAGCTGAGTCTGGCTCTCGCATTTGCACCCGCATTCAAGTTATTCCTGTATGGCGGGCCTACAGCTAGCATAGGCATAGCTTCCAATACTAAGTTCAGCGGCAACGTACTTGGCTTTGACGGCAGTGACACCGTCAATAACTACGAAGATGATGAATACAGCCGGTTTGACATTATGCTTGGCGGCGGCCTCGGCGCAGAAATTGCCCAGAAAATACGCCTCACTGTAGGCTATGACTTTGGCATGCTCGACCGTCTCAAAGACAGTGACGACGTCCTCAAACGTAACCGCCTCACAGCTGGTGCTGCATTTATCTTCTAGTAAAAAGTCCAATTACACTCTTATAACACAGAAGGAGGAAGACCTCAGGGTTTTCCTCCTTTTTATTTCCTTGCCACATGATGAATGAAGCGGGGGATTGGTTCATTGATTGGCCAATATCTGCAATAAATACGTCTTAATGAGGCCACAAGATGAACGCAAAAGCACCCAGATTCATCTTGTGGAAAGAGCAGGGCAGGAATTGTCACAGCTTGCGGAGCTTAAGTCGGAGGTCGGCAGATGCATCAAAGAAACCGTGGGCGCCCGTGCCCTCGTAAAACGGGAGGGGCCCGCAAGATGCTAGTTATCGCGAAGCGATGACGTAGCAGATTGTGGGAGGGATGGAGTGAGCGAAAGCGAACGGAAGTTTCTGGATGCATCTGCCGCCGTAGCAAAGCTCCGCAATGCATGCAAAGGCAGCTGCCGGCAATATTGCTTAGGTGTAGATAAAAAAGAGACCGGCCCAGTGGGTCGGTCCCTTCTATATTAGATTGTACTAAGATTATTTCTCAGTGGGGAGGCAGGTGATATGACCTACTACAACGAACTTGCAGAGCGGGTAAACGAAAGGATCAATACCAGAATCAACAGTGTAAGTTACCTGGTAACGTGCCTTGAACTCTTTCTGCAGAGCTGCACCGTGGTTGTCCCAACGGATTACACCGAAGTCGCTGAGAGTCAGACGAGAATCGTCGAGATGTTCCTCTACCAGCTCGTCGATGAGCTCAATCTTCTCTACCTTGAAGGTAAGTCCACCATACTCCATCTGAGCTGCTGCAATCTCCTCAGAAATCTCCTTGGAGTTGTAAACAATTGCAGGATTTGTCTGTTTGTTCTCCTTGAAGATGATACCATCGGTACCGTCAACGGTGAAGAGACCATAGTAAGAAGGATTCTTCTCGGTAGGAAGCACAACTTCAGGAGCAATCCATACGAACGGCATAGCGAACTTCACGAAGTAATCCTTGGTGCAAACATTACCATTGTCAAGATCCATAGACTGACGAACAGTGTAAATCTTGTCAGCGGTGAGGTAATCTGTGAGCTCGATAGATGCGGCATACATGTCTTCACCATCGTTGATCACAGCACCGGTCTGTGCCTTACCGTTAACCAGCGGCAGAGAGAAGGTGATTGCGCTGTGGTTGCCAGGTGCAGTCCAGTTCTCAAACTCACCCTCGAAGTGCTCCTTGAGCTCGGAGTACATCTGGTAACGTCTGTGCCAGCCGTGCATTCTACCCTTAACCTCAACGGTGTTCTCATCAATCTTGTAGTACTCACTCAGAGGAGTCCAGCCGTGGTTCGGGTGGTTGATAGTGTATTCGCCCTTGATTACGATAGGTGCATACTCATGATCATCGAACGGGTTGATGTAGAAGAGAACATAACCAGTAGCATTCTCCTCAATGGTGTCGAATACTCTGATGGTGAGCAAAGCGGTTTCAACATCATCATTAGGACCAGTCTCGAAGTTAGCGACAGCTTCAACGCAAGCATTCGGCTTCAGGTAGTGAGGCAGGTCAGGATCAACGTACTTAGCATATTTACCATCACGATCACCGTCATGATAGTACTCGATAACGATATTGTCAAGGTCGTACTGTCTCTTGAACTGAGTGTAAGAGAGCTGAACGTTAGGATCGTTGAGGACTTTCTGGTTGAAGGTCTTCCAGCTGTAAGAAGCAATTATAGAACCAGTATTGTGGTTATCAAATGCAGTGTTCTTGATGTTTTCGTAATTGATCTTACCAGAGAAGCCTTCAGGATAGATAGTCGGCTTAGCAGGGGAGTTGACGATCTTAACCTTGAGGTAAGCCTCTGCGAGAATCAGGCCTTCATACCTAAGCTGAACCTTGAGGAGAGGAGTACGTTCAACAGCGGAAACGCCATAAATATCCTTGACTTTGAGTTCATCGGCATCCTCATTGTATTCAACAAACTCCTGCTGATCGGTCTTTTCGTCGGAGATTGCTTTGTAAGATTTAACAAGCTTAACAGTGTAGTCAAGTTTGAATGCATAGAGCTTGGGGAGGTCAGTCCACTTGTCAACAATCCAACGGTAACCTTCAGTCTCGAGATAATCCTTGATGTGGATGGTTTCATAGTAAGGCATCTCGATATTGGGCAGTAACTCATCCTCGGGGATTTCAACATATTTCTTAACCTCATCGTTAGAATCATCCCACTTGTTGTTGATTTGATCCACCCAATTGTTTTTAATCCACTCCTCGTAAGTTTTGTATTCTCCGTAATCGTAACGCATATAGAGACTACGACGGAGGCCTTGCTTAATTACACCTGGCCTAACTTCATCTTTCTTGTTGTAAATGCAGTACTTGATCATGTCGTAAGCCTCAACCATAGCGAAATCAGAAACGATCTCTTCAGTGTCGTTGTCACCTGCAACTACACCCTTGAGGGCTACGAGGTGCATCTTGTCAATGAGAGAATCATCACCACGCTGAGCATACTTAGCACCCTTGTAAGTGTTAAGAGCGCTGCCGTGAGCAACCTGGATCCAAGCGAAGAGCTCGCCATCCTCAGGAGTTATACCGAGGCTACGATTCTTGGTAACAATACCACCTACATATTCCTCGTTACCGTCGCCGGTAGCCTTGGTTACCAAAGCCTGACGATCAACATAGCTGAACTCAGCGCCCTTAAGGTTAGCGGTTACAGGGTTAACACGGAAACTGATGATAGGTTTGTTTGAAGCATAAGCAACGTGCAGCTGAGCATCAGGATATCTACCCTTGAGCATCCACATGGGAACTACACCAAAGCTTTCGTCGAAGTAACCAATCTTATAATCTCTATCTGCAAAACCATCTTTTGAATCGGTATAACCGTAAGGGTTGATAGAATTGTAAGCGAGGCTCTTGAGAGCAGTGAGGAGGTTGATGACAACAGGACCGTCAACACCTTCAACGTTGAAGAATTGGAGTGCTTCGGGAGTCCAGACTGCATACATCAGGCCAGCCTCAGCGAAGGTCTCGGTGTTGCCTGAAGGCTCGCCGTTGATGTACTCAACGAACTTGCCACCTTCGATTTTCCAGAAGATGGAGTCACCTTTAGGCCCCTGAGGACCAATAGGACCCTGAGCCTGAGTGCCGGTGTCTTCACCGTCAACAAACCAGTTGCCATTTTCGCCAACGGTGATCGCGGGAGTTTTACCATCCTGGCCATTTTCGCCCTGAGCTTTTTTGCCGGTGTCCTCACCGTCAACAAACCAGTTGCCATTTTCACCGATAGTAACAACGGGGCTGTGTCCGTCAGTACCGTTAGTACCGTTAGTACCGTTAGTACCGGGTTTACCATTGCTGATCTTAAAGGTTGATTTATCGCTCAACGTAACTACTACACCGTCTTCGGTAGAAGTAACGCTGCTGATAACGGCACCCTTATCAACATTCTGCTGAAGATTTGCTACATCGCTTGTAAGTTTGGATACACTTTCATTAAGTTTATCCAAATCCTGGCTGTAATCCTGGCAGGACACAGCAGCGAGACCGGCCACGAAGGCCAGGCCAGCAATGAAGAATTTGAGTTTTTTGTTCATAATTGATTTGAAAATTAAAGGAAATTGAATTATATTAATTAATCATTACTTAGTTACGAGAGAAATTGTAACCCTGTTCTTATCGTTCTCTGCGAACGGCTGAACTGTGTCGCCCTTATAATCTGAGGAGATGCGGCTTTCGCTGATACCTGCATTTACAAGGAAGTCCTTAACGACGGCAGCACGGTTCTCGCTGAGCCACATGTTGTGTTTGTGCCTGCCAGTCTGAACATCTGCATAACCGGTGATAGAGATGTTTACATTAGGGTTCTCTTTGAGCCACTCTACATAGTCGTTGAGCTTTTTAGCCTCTGCGGGAACAATCACAAAGGAATCCCTCTCGAAGAAGGTGCAGATCTGCTGCATAGCGGCATCGCGTGCAGCCTTATCTGCAGCAGCTTTCTCTGCGGCAGCCTTATCAGCAGCAGCCTTATCGGCAGCAGCTTTCTCTGCAGCGGCCTTCTCTGCAGCAAGGCGGGCAGCCTCGCGCTCAGCTGCGCTGTTGTCAACAACGACGGGAGCCGGATTGCGGGTGTATGCCTTACCCAGGTTGATCTTCAAACCTGCCAGACCATTGAACTGGAAGTCGGGGTTATCGGCCTTCTTGGAATTGAAACGGTCGCTTAGTACGTTTGCGTTGGCCTCAAGAACGAGGGCAATAGCATCGCTCAGACGGATGCTGGCACCGATACCACCGCGGCCCACCGGAGTGATGAGGTTCTTAGCCCACAGGTAATCGAAATAATCACTGGGGGTCACCGACTTCACATTGTTGGCACCATTGTCAAAACAATAGGCAGCGCCACCTCCGACAAACAGATAAGGACTGAAGACACGGTCGTGCCTGTAGCCACCGAGAAGGTTGCCCAAATCAAAAGTGAGGTCCAAAGATCCCTGGGCGAACTTGAACGCATAGTTCTCGATGCCCTGAGCGCTAAGTGCTGTACCTTTACCCTGCCAGCCGCTGCCACCAAGACGCAAGCCAAAAGTCGGGGTAATCTGCCAGCCCAGGTTGAGGGCTGCAGCCGGAGAGAACATCTGGAGATAGTTCCCCTCAGCGATAGTGTAGCCTGCGCCACCCATCAACTGAAGGTCAACGTGGGATTTGAACTCCACTTCACTGTCGGACTTGCTGACTTTCTGGGCATTAGCGACGCCGCAAGAGAGCACCAAGGCCACTATCAACATTAATAAGCTCTTGTTTTTCATAGTCTTTTTTGTATGATAACTTTCAATTATTGTCTTTGAACTCATTATAGTTACCCGCAAAAATGGTAATTTTTTTTGAAATAACAAACATTTTCTCAAAAAAGTTTCCTCACATATCCTTCTGAACGGGCTATTCCTTTCACACCTATAATATATCATTTGCTTTCAAGCATCTTTTCGGCACCTGATATATATTCTCCCAAAGCGTCGGCCATAAGCAGGATATTGGTGGCGACGCTGCGCACCTTTTCGTTGCCGAAATTCTCCTTCAGGGAATACCAGGTAGCATCTGTTTCATCGATTGAGTCGCAGAAGGAGATGCCGGGGAAACGGGCTGCCAGATTGGTGCGGAAGGCCTCGGTGCAGTTGCGGCAAAGGGTCTCGACCTCCCCCTCCAGGGCTGTCTCTGTCTCTTTTGTACGGTTGCTGGCATACACTTTCACAAAGTCTGTGTAAAGTTCAGACTGATTGACAGATACATTCTCCCCGTCGTCGTTTATCAGCCAGCAGAGATTCACGTCGCCGCTGTCGCGCTTGATGGCCAGGTCGTTCAACTTGGTAAACTTCACACCGTACAGGGTCAGGGCACCACCCTCGCCCACCGCATACTTTATCTTTGTCATATCTATGCCGATGGAGGCTTTTACATAATACTTACTAATATATAGTACCTTCTTTGCACCGGGATGGAGACGGTCGTTGACCCAGGTGGCGATGCGGTCTATCATCACTTTGCGGTCCGGCAGTTTGTAGGCGGGGTCGCCCAGGAAACGTTCCAGAGGCTCCTCTTTCACTATATAACCGGTCTTGTCGTAGGTCATAGTCTCCACCTTGAATGTGAGCTGCAAATCTGCAGGGGCTCCGGCGGTCTGGCTCCATGTGTCTATGCGGCTCTCCAGCTCGCGGTTGCGCGCACGCAGTGCAGACAACTGCTCCTGCAGCTGTTTCTCTTCGCTCTCCCTCTGCAACAGTTCGTGGGCTTTCTTACCGAACTCATTCTGTATCAGGTTATTGATTGGCTGTATTGCAAACAGCATCAGTACCACGGTAACGGCATTTGAGACGACCACCGCCAGTGGCGACATGATGCGGGGGAAAAACATAAAGGCTGCCACGTTGAGGATAATCAGCACCAGGCAAAGGGCAGTCAGCAGATAGCTTGTTACCATCTTCTTCTTGTCAAGTGACTTTCTAACCGCCTGTTTTATAAAAAGACCCATAATAACATATTGCTATATGCAAATTTACCTAATTTATGCGAATAAAAAAAGGGTTGTAAAACAAAAGCATATAGTCTATATTTGTGTACCCGAATTTTATAGCCAAATGAAACGTATCTTCTTTTTTCTCAGTGCAATTGCAGCACTTGCGGCCATTTTTACCGGATGCAGCGGCGTCAATTCTTTCAAAACAGTTGCCAGGGATGGTTCTGCTCCGGCGACCAACGAGATAACCTGGAGCGGATACACCAACTGGTGGAACAGCATCTATTCGCAGCAGGTGCGCAGCGGCAACCTCAGCAAGATTGCTGTGCCTGACGCAGCCAAAGTGCTGGAGCAGCGCCGGCGCGACCTGGCAGAGGCTCTTGGCCTGCCAGGACTGCAGATGCAGGAGGGCTTTCTTGACGGATTGTTCAGCGACAAGTATGAGATACTTGAGAATCCGTCTGAGAACGAGCTGATGAGTGCATTCAAGAACACCGGCAATGTGCTGGCTTTTGTTAAAAAGGAGTCCGAACTCGGCAAAAAACTGGCCGGCAAGATACCGGAATATGTATATGCAGCACCGAGTTACCAGACTCACGGGAAACTGAACGGACCGGATGCGTTTGAACTGCGCAGCGGGAGCAAGCATCTCTACGCCGTTGTAGGCACTCCGGCAGATCTGGCCATCCTCAAAGAGTTGATTGCTGATACACAGGCGCTTGTGAACACATACAATATGAAACGCGGCTGGTTTGGAGTACAGACCGACATCCGCACCGTAACCTGCAGCCCTATGACCCCTATTGAGACCATGGCCGCCGGTATGAACGAGGGCAACAGCTGGTTTGTGTTCAGCGGAGAATACGAGAGGCTCATAAAGCCGGAGCTGGAGCGTTGGATTGTGGAGTCGGAATCTGGTGTGGAGGCTGCCGTAGGTACCCATTCTATCTATGACTGTCGCGACTGGGAGGGGTTCCAGGAGCAGCTTCTTAAAGATAATCAGTACGAATATGCAAAGGAGCGCGACGCTCGTGGCGGCTATTTGTTCCGCCCGATCCAGGATTGGGGGGACTATGCTGGTACCGGCACCGCGATATACAACGGTTATTATGCCTCAGCTGGAAACAAAGAGATTGTGGACACCTGCTCCATGCCGTTCGTAATCACTAACGGAAACGTCGCTGACGGCGCCACCAACCCCATGGTACTCTTTATCCCCAAGGGAGGGCAATTCAACCGCGAGGCCATGTGGGGAGCCATTATGGACCGTCGCGAAGTTGCGATAGAATCGGCAGTGGAAGAATTTGCGGTGATGGGTGATGCTAAATTCCGCAACCCTGTCCAGCTGATGATGATAGAGCGCGCATTTCTGGAGAACTACTTCGGCGACCAGGTTTGCATTAAGGCAACTGTTGATGGCACCACCCTTAACATTTTGCTCCAGAATTTTGGCAGCAATGCCGTCAAAGGGAAATTTGCGGTCACACTGCCCTCCAGCGTCACTCTTGCCGGCAGCGTTCCGCTCAGGGTAAGCGTTCCCGCCGGCGGCGTCAAGGCCATTTCTGTGCAGCTTGCACCTAAGCCGGAAGCAATGGGGCGTCGCAGCGCCATCACCATCAGTTATGACTGGGGCAAATCATCAAAGAAAACACTTGCAGAGATGGATATGCCGCAGGCAGTGGCTACCCATAAACTGCTTTATGGCACCACTTCCGGCTGCGAATTCCCGGTGTCGGTGTATAACTTCACCAAGAGTGGCCAGGTAGAGGTATCGCTGAAGGTGAGCAGCAAAGATGACCCGGACAATGCCGTTTTACAACAGACAGAGACCATCAGTCTGGAGAAGGACGCCAATGCAAAGATTGGCTTTAATTTGAAGCTGAAGCCGGGCAATTACATTGCCGTAGCATCGTCACAGGGGGCGTCTGCCGTGACTCAGCTGGGCATAGGTGAGGAGCAGCAGGACGCCGTGAAACTCTGGAAAGAGGACGTAAACGGCGACGGCATCGACGAGGTCTATATGGAGAACAGCAAGGTGCGAGTGATGCTGCTGGCCATTGGCGCGCGCGTAATGGAATATTATGTGAAGGAGAAGGACGACAATGTCCTGTTCAAAAACTGGCCTAACGAGCCCTACGACCCGGAACGCCCCTATCGCAAGCGTAATTTCTGGCCATTCGGCGGATTTGAGGATTTCCTGGGCCAGGCCAGCGTGGAGACCCACAAAGTGTATGACTGCGAGGTAGTTAAAGATGGCGGAGACTGTGCAGAAGTGAGGATGGTTGCCGACTACTTTGGCAACACTATCGAGAAGGTTTTCACCCTGTACGGAGACACCCCGCTGCTGAGCATCCGCTTTGCCCTGGATATGGTCAACCCGGAATTCAATGTGCTTGGCCCCCAGCCTATTCTGGAGGTCGGCAAGGAGCACGACGAACAGGACCGCATAATAGTGCCCGAGAAGGATGGTCTGAGCGGCTATGTTATGGACCGCGCCGATTACTGGGGCAAGTTCCTGTTCCCTGTCGAGGGGTGGAACGTGGACTACGATACTGTGGAGAAGATCTACTTTGCAGGCGCCTTCCCGGTGGACCAGCCCTTCACGCTGCACATGTGGCATAACCACCCGCGCAACCGCGACACCCGCTTCTACTACTGCGAACTGCAACCCTGGATGGAGATTTTCCGCCACAACACCACCTACTTCTCTTACTATATGTGGGCCGGCGGTGGCAACTGGGAAGAGGGA
The DNA here is from genome assembly GCA_017614715.1 of Bacteroidales bacterium. Classification (GTDB taxonomy): domain Bacteria; phylum Bacteroidota; class Bacteroidia; order Bacteroidales; family UBA932; genus Equibacterium. The sequence goes on from JAGABI010000024.1 coordinate 21,338, forward strand.
ATCCAGGCCCTTCGCGACCGTAACCTGATAACTGAAAAACATCAATAATATGAAAAAACTCATCTTCGCGGCCGCTGCCGCCCTCGTTACTATCATGTCAATTTCCTGCCAGGAGAAGAAAGCGGCTGTAGAGCCCGACACTGAGGCTATGAAAAACAAGATCTACTCCATATCCATGAACAAGATATGCAAGGAGTGGGACGGCCAGTGGCAGGGCATGGCCGTGGCAAGCGACGGCAACTGCTACTTTGGCTCATCTACCCACGCCAAGAGCCACGGCGCCGGCTTCCACAAGTTTGACCCTCGCACCTATCGCCATACCATGCTGGTTGAGGATATGACATACCAGTGCGGCGAGCAGGACCTCCCGTTCCAGCAGGGCAAGATCCACAGCCCCATTGTGGAGTGCGACGGATGGCTCTATTTCTGCACACACCTCTCCAACTACTGGAAGGAGGGTATCGAAGCCTACCCCGGCGCGCACGTGTTCGGCTATGAGATGGCTACGGGCGAGTTCCGCGACTTTGGCATTGTAAAACCCCGCTACTCAATCTATTCCGCCATTGCAGTGGATCCCGTGCTTAAGAAGCTTTATGTGTTCAGCGTACCTTTCGTACCCGAGATTTACAAAGAGGACGGATGCCACCTGATGAGCATAGATATCGCCACGGGAGAGAAGAAAGACTGCGGCAAGGTGGTGGACGGCCGGCTGGGCGCCTCTTTCTGGTTCTTTGTGGACAAGGACAGCAACGTGTGGTTCACCCTCTGGAAGCGCAACTATAAGTACGAGAACGACTTCGGCAACCTGTATTGCTATAATCCTGAATCTGACAGCATCACTACCTACGACAACGTTTTGCCCAAGGGCCAGCTGATTGACGAAACTCCCGTTTCTGAGGCACGCAACGAACAGCGCGCCTGGACCTGGCTTAGCCCCTTCCCCGGCCGTGACAAGTGCTACTTTATACAGGGTACCCTGGGCGGCGGCGACGAGCGGCTGTGGATATTTGACCCCTCAAAGGATATAGTCTCCGGCGAAGCCTTCGAGCCGGTTGCATACATCGGCTCCTCATATTTCGAGACCGCAGTGGGTGGCGACCGCCTCTATTTCTGCCAATATGAAGATCTTGAAGATGCCCGCACCATATTCAGCGAGGACGAGCGCGAGATTGATCCCGACAGCCCTGAGTATGTAGAGCGTAAAATCCATCTGCGCAGCATCTCGCTCAAAGATGAGGGGCTGCACCGCGAAATAAAGGACCACGGCCCGCTGATTGACCAGGACGGCCATGCCGCACTGATGATAATGTCTATGGCAGCAGACAATGACGGTCACGTGTTTGTATATGGCAGCTGGAGACCGAATTCCTTCAAGGAGGCCACCCTCCAGTACCTGCTTTTCGAACACCCCAACGGAGACCTCTACCGCCTGCTCAAACGCGGCGAATTCTTTGCGGTGATCGACACCAACAAGGATTAGAGAAACTGGTTTCAGTCAACCAGTTTCTCTACCTTGGCGTAATTCTCAGGGATAGTACCGTCGGCAACGACTTCATAATACTTGCCCTGTGCCTTGTAGTAGCTGATTACAGGCTCCGTTTTTTCGTGATAGTTCTTGATGCGGGTGGTGATGATTTCATCATCCGCATCGTCTGCCCGGTTCTCTACCATCGCGCGCCCCTTGATGCGGCGGCGGACCTCATCGTCGGTAATATAGATTGAGACTACACGGGTGAGTTCGGAGCCCATTTCCGAGAGAATCTTGTCCAGCGCCTCTGCCTGGGCAACCGTGCGGGGAAAACCGTCCAGCAGGAAGCCGCGGACACCTGCATTGGCGGCAAATTCTGAGCGGATCATTCCGCAAACCACCTCGTCGGGAACCAGGTTACCCTTCTCTATCAGACTTTTAGCCTCCAGTCCGAGGGGTGTGCCGGCGGCGATTTCTTTGCGGAGCAAATCGCCTGTGGATATGTGATAATACCCTTTATGCTCCACCAACAGTTTTGCAAATGTGCCCTTGCCCGCACCGGGAGGGCCAAAAAGTACATAGTATTTCATGGCTATTCCAATTGATCTTTCAAAATGTAGATATCGCTGAGCTGGCGACCCATCTGGTCATAGTCCAGACCCCAGCCCACGATAAACTTGTTGGCAATCTCCATCCCCATATAGTCTATCTTGATATTGCGCTTATAGACGTCTGTCTTGAGCGAAAATGTGCACACGCGAACGTCAACCGCCCCCTTTTCTTTCAGTTGGCCCACAAGCGACTCAATGGTGGCGCCGGTATCCACAATGTCCTCTACAATAATGACCGTACGTCCCTTGAGGTCAACGTCGAGGCCTATCACCTCCTTGACATCGCCAGTGGACTTGGTCCCCTCATAGGACTTGAGGCGGATGGAAGCCAGCTCGCAGGAGAACTTGAGCCTGGGCAGAAGGTGCCCGCAGAAAATGATGGAGCCGTTAAGCACGCAGAGAATCACCGGAGTGACTCCGCTGCCAAAGAAATCGTTGTTGAGCTCCGCAGCCACTTTGTCCACGGCTGCAATTATCTTATCGTTTGATATATAGGGTACAAAGTCCTTCCCGTTGATTCTGATCGATTCCATTAAGAAAGAGGTCAATTTGGGTTTGTGAATGTGCGAATTTAAGACTAATTTTGTATTCTTAAAAACAAATAATCGATGACTCCGGTTATAAGCATAATCATGGGCAGCGTTTCTGACATGCCCGTAGTGAAGCCAGCTGCTGACTTCTTTGACGAGATGGAAATCCCCTTTGAGATCAACGCCCTCAGTGCGCACCGCACCCCGGAACAGGTCGCGCAATTTGCCCGCAACGCACATGTGCGCGGGGTGAAGGTGATAATTGCCGCCGCCGGCGGTGCAGCACATCTCCCCGGGGTGATTGCAGCATCCACTCCCCTGCCGGTTATCGGCATCCCGGTAAAATCTTCCAACTCCATGGACGGTTGGGACTCTGTGCTCTCGATACTGCAGATGCCCAGCGGCATCCCTGTGGCAACTATGGCGCTGGACGGGGCAAAAAACGCCGCCATTTTCGCGCTGCAGATTCTCGCCACCGGCGATGAGAAATACATGGCCAAGCTGGTCGCTTTCAAGGAGTCGCTTAAATCCAAGGTGGCAAAAGCCAACGAAGATCTCTCTAAAATTGTCTATAAGTTCAAAACCAACTAATAAACAAACAACTATCATGTCCGAAAAACTATTTGCCGAATTCCCCCCGGTAACCACCGAGCAGTGGGAAGAGGTGATAACCAAAGACCTCAAGGGGGCCGACTACGACAAAAAGCTTGTCTGGAAGACCCAGGAGGGCTTTTCGGTTCGTCCGTACTATCGTGCGGAGAACCTTTCTGATTTAAAGTTCCTGGACAGCGAACCGGGTCAGTTCCCGTTTGTCCGTGGCGTCAAGAACAACAATGAATGGCTGATCCGCCAGGATTACTGCCTGTGCGAAGGCCCCGAGAAAGCCAACTCGCTTGCACTGGACGGCCTTATGAAGGGCGTTAACTCGCTCGGCTTCAAGGTGGACGGCAAGAAAGGCCTCACCGATGCAGAGATGGAGACCCTGCTTAAAGGCATTTCCATCGCAGCTGTTGAAATCAACTTCACAGGTTGCTGCGCAGGCAAGACCTTCCCGCTGATTGCCAGCTTCCTTAAGGTTGCCGAGGCGCAGGGCGTCAAGAAAGAAGATGTCCGCGCATCGTTCGACTTCAGCCCGCTGCACGCCCTCACCGTGAAGGGCCATGTTTGCGAAGATTCCTTTGACAAGCTCGCCGAGTGCGTCAAGGCAGTGGCAGAGTATCCCCGCATCCGCGTGATCAATGTCCAGGCCTATGACTTCAACAACGCCGGCAGCAGCATCAGCCAGGAGCTGGGCTACGGCATGGCGGTCGCCAGCGAGTATATGGCAGCCCTCACAGAGCGCGGCCTCGCTGCAGAAGAGGTGGCAAAGCGCATAAAGTTCACCTTTGCCATCAGCGGTAATTATTTCTTTGAGATTGCCAAGTTCCGCGCAGCCCGCGTACTGTGGGCTAACATTGCAAAGGCATACGGCGTCGAGTGCCCGTGCGCACAAAAGATCCAGAGCCATGCAGTGACCAGCAGTTGGAACCAGACTGTTTACGACTCTTACGTAAACATGCTCCGCGACACTACCGAGGCTATGTCGGCAGCAATTGCCGGCGTACACTCCATCGAGGTGCTCCCGTTTGACCATCCTTACCACAAGCCGGGCGAGTTCTCCAACCGCATGGCGCGCAACGTGCAGTCCATCCTCAAGGAGGAGGCTCACTTTGACAAGGTGGTCGACCCTGCGGGCGGCAGCTACTATATCGAGAACCTCACCGCTTCCATAATGAACTCTGCATGGACCATCTTCAAAGGTGTAGAGGAGCAGGGCGGCTATGTTGCAGCATTCAAGGCCGGCAGCATACAGGCAGCCATCAAGGATGTCGCCGCTAAGCGCGACCTCAACATTGCCCGCCGCCGCGAGACCATCCTTGGCAGCAACCAGTACCCCAACTTCCTTGAGAAGGCGGGCGAGGAAATCACTCCCGAAATGGTGAAGCGCGGCGCTTGCAAGGGTTCTTGCAGCTGCGAGAAAGAGGCCGAGCCGCTGGAGGCTTACCGCGGAAGCCAGGCATTTGAGGCGCTGCGTCTTGCTACCGACCGCAGCGGCAAGCAGCCCATGGCGTTCATGCTCACCTTTGGCAACTTGGCGATGTGCCGTGCACGCGCACAGTTCAGCTGCAACTTCTTTGCTGTTGCCGGATTCAAGGTGGTGGACAACAACCGCTTCAGCACCATCGAAGAGGGCGTCAAAGCCGCTCTGGAAGCTAAGGCCGACATCGTGGTGGCTTGCTCTGCCGACGACGAATATGCCGAGGCCGTGCCGCAGATTGCAGAGGCCATCGGCGACAAGGCTGTCGTGGTGGTGGCCGGCGATCCCGAATGCCGTCCGGAACTCGAGGCAAAGGGCATTATGAATTACATCAACATCAGGTGCAACGTCCTTGACACTCTCAAAGAGTATCAGGCTAAAATGGGTATCAAAGAGCTCTAAATCACTTTCACTATGAGACCGAATTTCAAAGATATAGAATTCAAGGGTGCTAAAGCTGCTGAGTGCGGTTGCAAAAAAGGCCAGGAAGAACTCTGGCACACCCCGGAAAAGATAGACGTCAAAGGTCTGTATACCGCAAAGGATCTCGAAGATATGGAGCACCTGAACTATGCTGCAGGTATCGCCCCCAACCTTCGCGGACCTTACTCCACCATGTACGTGATGCGTCCCTGGACCATCCGTCAGTACGCAGGTTTCTCCACTGCAGAGGAATCCAACGCATTCTACCGCCGCAACCTGGCTTCCGGCCAGAAGGGTCTGTCGGTGGCATTTGACCTTGCAACCCATCGCGGATACGACGCAGACCACCCGCGCGTTGTGGGTGACGTGGGTAAGGCAGGTGTATCCATCTGCTCTGTAGAGGATATGAAGGTGCTCTTTGACCAGATTCCCCTGGGCAAGATGTCCGTATCCATGACAATGAACGGCGCCGTGCTCCCCATCATGGCCTTCTACATCGTGGCCGGCCTGGAGCAGGGTGTCAAGCTGGAAGAGATGGCAGGTACCATCCAGAACGACATTCTCAAGGAATTCATGGTGCGTAACACCTACATCTACCCGCCGGCATTCTCAATGCGCATTATCGGCGACATCTTCGCATACACCTCCAAGTTCATGCCCAAGTTCAACTCGATCTCCATATCGGGTTACCACATGCAGGAGGCTGGCGCTACCAACGACATTGAAATCGCCTACACCCTGGCCGACGGTCTGGAGTATCTCCGCACCGGTATCAAGGCCGGCATCGAGGTGGATGCGTTTGCACCGCGCCTGTCGTTCTTCTGGGCAATCGGCATGAACCACTTCATGGAGATTGCAAAGATGCGCGCAGCCCGTATGCTCTGGGCAAAGATCGTGAAGCAGTTCGACCCCAAGAACCCCAAGAGCCTTGCGCTGCGTACCCACAGCCAGACATCCGGCTGGTCGCTCACCGCACAGGACCCGTTCAACAATGTGGCGCGTACCTGCATCGAGGCGATGGGCGCTGCACTCGGTCATACCCAGAGTCTGCACACCAACGCGCTTGACGAGGCAATTGCACTGCCCACCGACTTCTCTGCACGTATTGCACGTAACACCCAGATTTACATCCAGGAAGAGACCTCTGTATGCAAGAGCGTTGACCCTTGGGCTGGTTCTTACTATGTAGAGTCGCTCACCAACGAGATTGCCCACTCCGCATGGAAGCATATCCAGGAGGTGGAGGAGCTCGGCGGTATGGCCAAGGCCATCGAGACCGGCATCCCCAAACTCCGCATCGAGGAGGCCGCTGCACGCAAACAGGCCCGCATCGACTCCGGAATCGAGAAGATTATCGGTATCAACGAGTTCGTGCTTGACCATGAGGATCCCATCGAGATTCTTGACGTGGACAACACCAAGGTTCGCGAGAGCCAGGTGGCACGCCTCAAAGATCTCCGCGCAAAACGCGACAACGCCGCAGTTGAGGCTGCCCTTGCCGCCATCACAAAGAGCGTAGAGACTGGAGAAGGCAACCTGCTTGAACTTGCAGTTGAGGCTGCCAAGCTGCGCGCAACCCTGGGTGAAATCAGCGACGCATGCGAAAAAGTTGTAGGACGTTATAAAGCCGTAATCCGTATGAACACAGGTGTTTACTCTTCTGAGATAAAGAAGGACGCAGAATTTGAGAAGGCTAAGGAGATGGTGGCATCTTTCGCAAAGAAAGAGGGCCGTCAGCCCCGTATCATGGTTGCCAAGCTTGGCCAGGACGGTCACGACCGCGGCGCCAAGGTGGTAGCTACCGGCTATGCCGACTGCGGATTCGACGTCGATATGGGTCCCCTGTTCCAGACTCCTGAAGAGGCTGTGAAAGAGGCTGTAGAGAACGACGTACATGTAATTGGCGTATCCTCCCTTGCAGCAGGTCACAAGACTCTCGTGCCTCAGGTTGTGGAAGAGCTCAAGAAGTACGGCCGCGAGGATATCATCGTAATCGTGGGCGGCGTTATCCCGCCTCAGGATTACGACTTCCTGTACAAGAGCGGCGCAGCAGCCATCTTTGGCCCAGGTACCCGCATCGCAAAATGCGTTATCGAAATCATGAAACTCCTGGGCGAGAAAGAGTAATCTTCCCTCCCCATAATGCAACAAACCCGGCCCACAACGGTCGGGTTTGTTGTTTTCGTGGCAGCAACACTTCTGGCTATCAGCGCATTACACACATTCGCTTGCGCAATTTTACACAAGCGAGAGTATGGAAAAGACTGATAATCAGTATCGAAGGTGCCACGGACACCGGGCTATTTGTTTTCCAGGGGTGAAATAACCGCTTTGCGGTAGTAGGAGACTACCTGCAGGCTGTCGCGCATTTCAAAGGCGCGGGTTTTGGCCTTTTCAAATGCGGGCATATTCCCTTTGGAGATGGGATCGGCCGGGGGCGTGACCATCTTCAGGGGATTGATGGGTTTGTTGTTCTCCCAGATGCGGAAATCGAGATGCGGGCCGGTGCAGCGTCCGGTGGCACCGACGTAGCCGATGACCTGGCCCTGCGACACCCGGGCCCCGGGGCGGATACCCTTACCGAATTTGGAGAGATGCAGATATGCCGTGCGATAGTTTTTGGTATGCTGGATGCGGACGGTGTTGCCACCAGCCCCCTCATGCCGGGCCGACTGCACCACCCCGTCGCCGATGCTCACCACCGGAGTCCCTTTGGGGGCAGCGTAATCCACGCCGGTATGAGGCTGGACGCGGCGGGTCACAGGATGGCGGCGGGCATAGGAGAAGCCCGAACTGATGCGGGAGAATTTCAAGGGCGCCTTGAGGAAGGCCTTGCGAGACCCTTCGCCCTTCTCGTTCCAGTATTTGTTGCCACCCGCCTTGCCTTCATCAAAATAGTATGCCTGATACTCCTTGCCGGCGTGTATGAAAGATGCATAATAAACTTTGCCCACTTCTGTCACCTGGCCGTCACACTCTTCTGTCTCATACACCGCCTTGAAGCCGTCACCCTTCTGCAGGGCAAAGAAGTCGATGGTCCATGCAAAAATATCTGAAAGCTTGATTGCCAGCAGCGGGGTGCACCCCTCCTTCTGGGTGTCATACCAAAGGGAATTGTTGATGGTCACCTCATCGTAATGGAGGGCGGTGGTCATTTCTTTCTCATCCACATAGACTTTCAGGGTATCCTGAAGCGAGAACACCACCACGCTGCGCCGGTCGCGGTCATACACCAGATAAGCGAGCCGGTCGTCGCCGGTGGTGTCCGGCTCAAAATAAGCATGATACCGGTTGCCTACACGGATGTCTTTCACATCGAACACCTTGCGTCCGGCATCAATGAGTTCGTTCACGGTGTTCTGCGGCACTCCCAGGGACTCCATGATCACAGAGAAGTAATCCCCCTCTTTGACTTCACCGTCTTCCACCGAATACATATCCACCGGAATCCCGTGCTCGTAGATGTGCTCATCTTCTGCCCCGGCACTGCTTCCGGAGTCGTTGCGAACTGCTACAGGCGCTTCTGTGGCTGCATTTTCTGTGTTGCTGCGGGCACATCCCACCCCTATTGTGACCGCCGTAGCGACAGCCAGTATTGCGACTCTTAAATCCATAGTGATAGTGATTTCCAAAGCCAAATTTAAGCACTTGTGTAATTTTTTGGAAATTTTTGTAAAAAAATGTAAAAAATTCGAGAAAAGTATTTTACCTTTGCATACACACATCACTCTATTTATATGACCAATTTTATCGGCGAATACAAGGCGAAGGTAGATGACAAGGGGAGGCTGGTCTTCCCTGCCGCCTTCAAGGCCATCTGCGGAGATAGCATCAAGCAGGGTTTCGTCGTTAAAAAGACCTTGTTCGTTAACTGCCTCGAGATGTACTCATATGAGTCGTGGGAGAAGGAATCCGAGGCAGTTCGATCGAGGCTCAACCTTTTCAACAGGGATGACGAGCGTTTCTGGCGTGCTTACACCAGCAACCGCACCTTTGTTGTTCCCGACGAGAAACTTGGCAGGATATCCATCCCCAAGGCTCTCCTGGAATCGGTTGGTATCGAAAAAGAGGCTGTATTTTGCGGCCGGGACTTCAAGATTGAGATTTGGGCGAAGGATAGTCTCGAAAGCACCCAATTATCCGACGAAGAATATGTAGCACTGGCAGAAAAGACGCTTGGATAAGCAGGAGGTACCGGTTATGTCTGAATATCATACACCTGTTCTATTAAAGGAAAGTGTATCCGCCCTCTCAATTAAGCCAAGCGGCGTGTATGTAGATGCCACGTTCGGCGGAGGCGGCCATAGCAGGGCAATTTTAGAACAGTTATCGGACAAGGGACGGCTGATTGCCATGGATCAGGATATCGACGCCCTGGCAAACGCCCCCAGTGACGAGCGGCTTATACCGACACACTCAAACTTCAGGTTTATCCGCAACTGGATACTCTTCTATGGGTTTGAGGCTGCCGACGGCATTCTCGCGGACCTTGGTGTATCGTCGCACCAGTTCGACACTGCCAGCCGGGGCTTCTCTTTCCGCTTTGACAGTGCGCTGGACATGCGGATGAATGCCGGATCGGGCAAAACTGCAGAGGAAGTGCTCAACTCATATACAGAGGAGGCGCTGGAGCGCATCTTCCGCGAGTATGGAGAGATAACCAACAGCCGGCTTGCCGCCAGACTCGTTTGCGAGCGGCGCTCACAAGGGCCGATTGACACAACGGAGGCGCTGAACGCGGCGCTGGAGAGGGCCACCCCCCAGTTTGCGCAGCACAAGTATCTGGCTAAGGTTTATCAGGCTCTCCGCATTGAGGTGAACGACGAGATGAAGGCGCTGGAGCGCTTTATGCCGATGGCGGTGAAATCGCTTGCCCTGGGGGGAATCCTGGCGGTGATTACATATCATTCGCTTGAGGACCGCATCGTTAAGAACGCCCTGCGGGACGCAATAACGGAAGGCACGATGGAGAAGGTCACTGCGAAGCCTATCCTCCCGGCAGAGGATGAGATAGCGGGCAACACGCGCGCCCGGAGTGCCAAACTGCGCGTGGCAAGAAAGGTTGCAATGAAACGATAGAACTTGATATGAGCGGCAAAGGGAAGGCAATGTCCTGGTTCACCGGATTGTTCGGTGGAGAATATATTGCAAAAAAAGGTGTTGACAGACAACTTCTGTTCTTCTTTTTTTGTTTTATGCTGGTAAGCTTGTACCTGATGTGGGGACTCTGGGTAGAGGACCGGATGGCGGCCATCAACAAAAACGACAAGGTAATAGAAGAACTCCAGATAGAATTCCACGAAAAGGATTTGCAGCTCACCGGCCTGGACCAGCGGACAAAGATAGAGAAGATGTTGCTCCAAGGGGGCAACACCTCCCTGCACGCCCCCCAGGACCCGCCGCAACGAATTGTTATAGAATAAGATGAAGCAAAACGCAATCAAGGTGGCGCTGGTTTACGCGCTGTTCATGCTGATAGCTATAATAGCTGTCGGCAGGATTGTGTATTTGCAATTCTTTGACAAGGGTATCAAAACTACAATCTATACCCCCCAGGTTTTCCGCGAAGATACGATTTCTCCCATAAGGGGGAGTATCATTGCCCGCGACGGACGTTATCTGGCCTTCTCCACCCCGGAATATTTCATAAGGATGGACTGCACCGTGTCAAAGGACACCACTTTCGAGAACAACGTCCGCAGCCTGGCGGAGGCACTCGCAAACGGCTTCGGCGAGAAGAGCGCAGACGAATATGAGCGGATGCTCCGGAACGACCGCGCAGCCGGCAAACGCTACTCCAAACTACTAAGGCAGCACGTCAGTTATGACGAGATGAAGGCCATCAGCGGATATCCCATTCTCCGGCTGGGCAACCGCAGAGGCGGCCTGATTGTTGAGCCCACCGATCACCGTGAGTATCCTTACGACAAACTTGCATTCCGTACCCTCGGATATCTGCGCAGCAGCGAAGACCACCCGCACATCGGTGTGGAAGGCGCACTGGATTCAGTACTTCGCGGCACTCCGGGCCTGAGGCCAATGCGCAAAATAGATAAAGGTATCTGGATTCCCGATGCCGAATTCCCTGAGACACCTGCGATAAACGGGCAGGATGTCCAGATTTCGATAGACATCGATATGCAGGATATTGCACAGAGGGCGCTGTTACGCAAGATAGAGAACGAAGCCGACCTCGAAGCCGGCACCGTGATAGTGATGGAGGTGGCCACCGGGGAAATCCGGGCGATGGTCAATATGGAGAAAGACGAGCACGGCCGATTCACGGAGCAGTACAATTACGCCATCGGCCGTCTTGGAGAGCCTGGCAGCGTATTCAAACTGGCTACCCTGGTAACCGCCCTGGAGGACAAGAAGGTTACTCTTGAAACCACCCAGAGGGCAGACGTTATTTGGCACTACGGCAAGACCGCCTTTGAGGACACCTACCTGCGCCACTACAGCAGCATCACCGTGCGCAAGGGGCTGGAGATCTCCTCCAATAACGTGTTCCGCCGCATCGCCGCCGAGAAGTACGGCAAAAATCCACAGGAATTCGTGGACAAGCTCAATAATGAGCGCCGTATCAGTTATAACTATAATTTTGATTTGCCCGGAATGGGCAAGGCCCGCATCCGCGACCCCAAAGACAATCTTTGGAGCCCCGCCGACCTGCCCCAGATAGGAATGGGATATGCCGTACAGCTCACCCCGCTGCACATCCTCAGTTTCTACAACGCAGTGGCCAACGACGGGGTCATGGTCAAACCTCACATCTTCGTCAACCTCCAGCGAGGCGGTAACGTAGAGTACACCTACCCGGTAGAGACCATCGGACAGGTATGTTCCAAAGAGACCGCAGCCAAGGCAAAAGAGGCTCTCCGCGGCGTCGTGATTGGCGAGAGCGGTACCGCACGCCGCGCATTTGCAAACTGCAAGGTTCATGTAGCCGGCAAGACAGGCACCGCCCGTATCGCTCTTCCGCGCGGCGGATATATGGACGGCGCCGGCCGCAAGAAGCACCAGGGCTCATTTGTGGGCTTCTTCCCTTACGAAAATCCAAAGTACTCCATAATAGTGGTGGTTTATTCCAGGCTGGCCGCAAGGAACTTCTACGGCGGTACCTGGGGAGGTCCGGTAGCTTGTGAGATTATTGATAACATTTATGCCTCCTCGCCCGACTGGAACACTCCCATCGTGTCGTCGGGGGCTATGCCGGACATTGCAAAGGATCTTCACCAGAGCCAGAACGACACTATACACGGCGTACCCAACGTTATAGGGATGGGTCTGCGCGATGCAGTCTATCTACTTGAATCTCAAGGATATAAGGTTGAATCCAAGGGGCGTGGCAAGATTGTGGAGCAGAGCCCCGCAGCCGGTTCAAAAATCAATACAAAAACAGATTGTGTAACCCTTTCACTTGCAGAGAATATATGACACTGGACAGATTGACGGCAGGTCTTGACATAATTGAAATATCGGCAAAACGGCCCCTGGAGATATGCAGCGTTGAGACCGACTCCCGCAAGTGTACCCCCGGCAGTCTGTTTGTGGCTGTGGAGGGGAATGCAGTGGACGGACATAAGTTCATAGCCAAGGCAATAGAAAACGGCGCTGTAGCCGTAGTGTATCAGAATAGGGAGGCCTTTGAAATGACCGATACCGACCGGGTGGTTTACATAAAAGTAGCATCAAGCCGGCGCGCCCTGGCCACCCTGGCGGCCAATTTTTACGACAACCCCTCTGCGAAGCTGAATCTGGTGGGTGTAACCGGCACAAACGGCAAGACCACCACCGCCACCCTGCTGTATCGCCTTTTCACCTCGCTCGGCTACGAGTGCGGCCTGATATCTACCATCGCCAATTTTATCGGCAGCAAGCGCTACCACACCGACCATACCACCCCCGACCCGCTGGAGCTGAACGCCCTGCTGGCAGAGATGGCAGATGCCGGCTGCGAGTATTGCTTCATGGAGGTCAGCTCGCACGCAGTGAGCCAGGACCGCGTTGCCGCGCTGAAGTTCCGGGGCGGCATCTTCTCAAACCTGACGCACGACCACCTGGACTATCACAAGACATTCGACAACTACCGCGACTGCAAGAAAGCCTTTTTTGACGGCCTGCCCAAGGACGCGTTTGCGCTGGTGAACATAGACGACGCCAACGGCGAGGTGATGGTGCAGAACTGCAAGGCGCACATCTACCGCTACTCGTGCAAGAAGATGGCGGACTTCCGCTGCCGGCTGCTGGAAGAGACTATGGACGGCATGCAGCTGGTGATGGACGGCGTGCAGGTATGGACCCGCTTCATAGGGGCGCACAACGCATACAACCTGCTGGCCGTGTATTCTGCCGCAATCCTGCTTGGCGCAAACAAGGAGGAGACCCTCACCCTGCTGAGCGCGATGAAGGCGGTGGACGGCCGTCTCGAATATATCAAGGGGGGCAACAACATCACTGCCGTGGTAGATTACGCCCATACCCCCGATGCTTTGGAGAATGTGCTCAAGACGCTCAAGGAGGCGGCCAAAGGGGAATTCCTGATATGCGTGTTCGGATGCGGCGGCGACCGCGACCGCACCAAACGCCCCGAGATGGGACAGATTGCAGCCAAGTATGCCGACCGGGTAGTGGTAACCTCCGACAACCCCCGCACCGAGCAGCCTGAGGATATAATTCAAGAGATACGCGCCGGAATGGATACAGCCGCCCGCGCAAAATCGGTGTTCATCACCGACCGTGCAGAGGCAATCCGCAGCGCGATAGTATTCGCCCCGGAAGGTGCCGTGATACTGGTTGCCGGCAAGGGACATGAAGATTACCAGATAATAGGAACAACAAAACATCATTTCGACGACAAGGAGGTCATCTCCGGGGTCTTCGCTTCAATGGAGAAACAATAACGCCATGCTATATCATCTTTTCAACTGGTTGCACGCCCAGGGCATCGACTTCGCAGGTGCCGGCCTTATGAAATATATCTCCTTCAGGGTCGTCTGCTGCGCCCTGGTGAGCATCATCACCGCTCTCTGGGCAGGCAAGAACATAATAAAGAAACTCCGTAAGAATCAGATCGGGGAAGAGATCCGCGACCTGGGGCTCGAAGGGCAGCTGAGCAAGAAGGGAACCCCCACGATGGGCGGTATGATTATAGCGCTGGCGGTACTTGTCCCGATACTGCTCTTTGGCGACCTGACCAACCTGAATAACATCCTGCTGATTATCGCCACGGTCTGGCTGGGCTTCGTGGGGTATCTCGACGATCATGCAAAGATTGTAAAGCACAATAAGGACGGCCTCTCCGGCAAAAAGAAAATTCTGGCACAGGTGGTGCTGGGCCTGGTGGTCGGCATCACGCTGCTCTTCAGCAGCCAGCTGGGCTTCAGGGTACGCAGCAACAATAATCCTGAAGCCACGGCAGAACATCATGTGGCATCTGTGGTTGTGGAGAACAACGCCAAGACCACCATCCCGTTCGTAAAAAACAACGAGTTTGACTACTCGTGGCTCTCTCCTTTCAAGGGGGAGGCTGGCAAGTGGTGGACCTGGGCTCTCTATATCCTGGTTATTATTTTCATCATCACCGCCTGCTCCAACGGTGCCAACCTCACCGACGGCATGGACGGATTATCGGCTGGCGTCGCGGCAATAGTGGGCACGACGCTTGGCATACTGGCATATCTGTCGGGCCACGTCGGATACGCCAACTATTTGAATATCATGTATATTCCTGCGAGTGGCGAGATAGCGGTGTATATGGCCGCACTGGTGGGAGCCCTGCTGGGATTCCTCTGGTATAACTCGTTCCCTGCAAAGGTATTTATGGGGGACACCGGAAGCCTTATGCTGGGTGGTGTGATAGGAGTTTGCGCCGTGCTCATCCGCAAGGAGCTGCTGCTCCCCATCCTGTGTGGCGTCTATCTGGCAGAAAGTCTCTCTGTTATTATCCAGAGGGGATATTTTAAATATACAAAGAAAAAAACAGGTACGGGTGTAAGGGTTTTCAGAATGGCTCCCCTCCATCATCATTTCCAGAAAGAGGAGCCCGATGCACTTATTCAGAAACCCGATGAGATCCAGCCCGAGGCTCGCATAGTCTCCCGCTTCTGGATTGTCTCCATCATCCTTGCCGTACTGACTATTGTAACTCTAAAGATCAGATAAGCAAAGGGATGAACAAGTCCCTCCCCCAGGGGGAGGGATTAGGGTGGGGGTAGAAAATAAGCAAAATGTGCGGTGGGTTAAAAACGGT
Organism: Bacteroidales bacterium; assembly: GCA_017614715.1. Lineage (GTDB taxonomy): Bacteria > Bacteroidota > Bacteroidia > Bacteroidales > UBA932 > Equibacterium. Next base: position 36,699 of record JAGABI010000024.1, read on the forward strand.
AGCGTAAGATAAACATTCGAAAGAAGAAAAAGGTAGAAAACAGATAATATGGTTAAGAATAGAATAGCAGTTTTAGGAGGTGGCGAAAGCGGAGTTGGAGCAGCGGTTTTGGCAAAGGTCAAGGGTTTTGACGTATTCCTGTCGGATATGTCCACCCTCACTTCTGCATACAAGAAGGTACTCAAAAAATATGACATCCCCTTTGAAGAGGGGGGGCACACCTGGGAAAACATACTGAATGCCAGCGAGATAATAAAGAGTCCAGGCATTCCGTCCACAGCTCCCCTGGTGGCCAAGGCAATAGAGACTGGCATCCCCGTCATATCCGAGATTGAGTTTGCCGGACGCTACGACACAGCCAAGAAAATCTGCATCACTGGCAGCAACGGCAAGACTACCACCACCTCGCTCATATATTATATGCTCAAGAATGTCGGCCTAAACGTGGGGCTGGGCGGCAATATCGGCCGCAGCTACGCCTATCAGGTAGCCACTGAGCACTATGACATATATGTGCTTGAGCTGAGCAGCTTCCAGCTGGACAACATGTATGACTTCAAGGCCGACATCGCCATCCTGCTGAACATAACCCCCGACCATCTGGACCGTTACGGCTATGACCTGCAGAACTATGTCAACGCAAAGTTCCGCATCACCCAGAATATGGCGGCGGAGGACTGCTTCATCTTCTGCTCCGACGATGAGATAACCATCAAGAACCTCAACCAGATTGTTATCAAGGCCCAGATGCTCCCCATCAGCCAGGAGAGGGAGGTGGCGGTTGGCGCCTACACACTGGGGGGAAGGATGCACGTCAATTACGGCGGCGACCCCTACGAGATGCCGGTGGCCGATCTCTCTCTGCAGGGCAAGCACAATGTTTACAACACCATGGCAGCCGCCCTCACCGGTAAGCTGATGAACATAAAGAACGAGAGCATCCGCAAGGCCCTTACCTCCTTTATGCCGGTTGAACACCGCATGGAGAAGGTGCTGAGTGTGCGCGGAGTGCTGTATGTGAACGACTCAAAGGCGACCAATGTGAACTCTACCTGGTACGCGCTGGAGTGCATGACCACTCCGGTGGTGCTGATACTGGGAGGCAAGGACAAGGGCAACGACTACTCCGCACTGTTTGACCTGGTGCGCGAGAAGGTGAAAGCAATAGTATGCATGGGTGTGGACAACACCAAGATACACGCTGCATTTGACGACAAGGTGGCCACGATAGTGGATACCGCCTCTGCTGTAGATGCGGTAAAACAGGCCAGCCTGCTGGCAAAGGAGGGAGACACCGTGCTGCTGAGCCCCTGCTGCGCAAGTTTTGATTTGTTCAAGAGTTACGAAGACCGCGGACAACAGTTTAAGGAAGCGGTAAGAAACCTGTAAAGTACTATGGCAAAAGTCAGGTTAAGAGGCGACCGTGTTATATGGTTTATCGTTGCAGTATTTGCAATGATATCCATCATCGCCGTGTTCTCGGTGGGATCATTCCTCACCAAGAACAACCCCGACATAATGAGCAAGACCTCCATCTATGTGGAGCAGTTCGGCAGCGTGGCGCTCGGTTTTGCAGCCCTTTTCCTTTGCTATGCCATAAACTACAAGTTTTACAAGCGCATCTCTCCGTTTATATTCATCGTGGCGGCGGTGATGCTGCTGATGCTTTTTGTTCCGCCGCTGCAGGACAAGCGCAACGGCGCTGTACGCGGCCTCAAGCTGATGGGTCACACCCTCCAGGTATTCGAATTCGTTAAAATCGGACTGATAATGTTTATCAGTTGGGGGCTGGAGAAATACGGTCGCGATATAAAGACCTTCAAAGGGTTCTGCCTTAGGCTGCTGGTATGGGTCGTGGCGGTATGCGCCTGCATTATGGTAAACAGCTTCTCATCTGCGATGCTGCTGGCCCTGGTGAGCATGATGCTGTTCTATTTTATGGATGTGAAAGTCACCCACCTGCTGCTCACGGTGGGGATTGCCATAGCCCTTGTGGCGGGGTTGTTTGGCTTGTATCATCTGGCACTCGCGGCATCGCCAAAAGCTGCAGAATTCCCCATATTCAACCGTCTGGGTACCGTGGAGAGCCGCGTACAACACTTCATAAAGCCTGAGAGCGACACCACCATAGATATCTCAAAGATGACCCGCGAAGAGCTTGAGGATATGGACCGCGAAGAGCGGCAGAGCGAGAGCGCAAAGATAGCCATCAAGGCCGGCGGCCTGCTGGGCAAGGGGGTCGGCAACGGCATCGCCCGCCACTCCCTCTCCATGGCATTCTCCGACTTTATCTATGCTGCAATAGTGGAGGAGACCGGGCTTGTGGGGGGCATAGTGATAGTGTTGCTATACCTGATATTCCTGTTCCGGTGCATCAGCCTGTCGTTCAGGTGTCCCGACGCTTTCTCGCAATCGCTGGTGCTTGGCCTGGCCTTCCTTATAACCACGCAGGCGTTCCTGCACATACTTGTGAATGTGCGGCTTATACCTATTACCGGGCATACACTCCCCCTGATAAGCCACGGCGGCACCGCTTACCTGATGCTCAGCGCAGCTTTTGGCATGATACTCTCCGTGAGCCGGGCTGTAAACAAGCTGGAAGAGGAGCGGCGGGCAGAGGAAGCGGCGGCTGCAGCTGCAGCAGAGGAAGAGGCCGGAGCGGTTACAACAACTGAAGAAGAACCAACAGAAGAGATAATACTTGAGGATAAATGAAACGGATAATCATAAGCGGCGGCGGTACCGGCGGGCACATCTTCCCGGCGATATCGATTGCCGACGCACTGCGCGACAGCGGCACTGAGTGCGAAATACTGTTTGTCGGGGCCAACGGCAAGATGGAGATGGAACGGGTCCCCAAGGCAGGCTATAAAATCATAGGCCTCCCTGTGGCGGGTTTGCAGCGCAAACTCTCCATCAAGAACCTGGCGCTCCCCATGAAGATGGCAAAGAGCCTTTGCCGGGCAAAAAAGATTATCCGTGAGTTCAAGCCCGACGTCGTGGTGGGTGTCGGCGGCTATGCCAGCGCTCCGCTGCTGATGGCTGCCTGCCGCATGCATATACCCACCTTGATCCAGGAGCAGAACTCATTTGCCGGCCTCACCAACCGCAAGCTCGGCAAAAAGGTGGACAAGATATGCGTCGCATACGACGGAATGGACAAGTTCTTTCCCGCCAGCAAGATACTTTTCACCGGCAATCCCATCCGCAAGGATATCAACCCGCCAACACCAGAACAGCGCGTTGAAGGGTACAAGTATTACGGTCTTGACCCCGATAAAAAGACCCTGTTTGTGGTGGGTGGCAGCCTGGGGGCCCGCACCCTGAACGAGAGCGTGCAGAAATGGATTATTGAGAAGGGTGACAAAGCAGGGTTCCAGGTACTCTGGCAGAGCGGCAAGTATTACAGGAGTGAAATAGAGGGCTTCCTCAAACAACACACCTGCCCCGCCGTGAAGAACTGCACATTCATAGACAGGATGGATCTGGCTTACGCCGTGGCAGATGTAATTGTGTCCCGCGCCGGTGCCGGAACCATCTCCGAACTGTGTGTGGAGGGAAAGGCTACCATTTTTGTACCTTCGCCCAATGTGGCAGAAGACCACCAGCGGCACAACGCGATGGCTCTTGTAGAGAAGGATGCTGCCATGATGGTGCTGGACGCCGATGCCCGTGAGAAACTGATGGACACGGCCGAGGCACTTCTCGCCGACCCGGAAAAAATCGCCCTGATGGAGCAGAATATTATAAAGCTCGGCAAGAAACACGCTGCAGAAGATATTGCTAACGAGGTACTTAAACTTTGTAACTAATGTACGACAACTATTACTTTATTGGCATCGGCGGCATAGGGATGAGCGCCCTGGCCAGATATTTCAAATATCTCGGCAAGAACGTGTCCGGTTACGACCGTACCCCCTCGCGGCTGACGGAACAACTTGAAAGCGAAGGGATAATGGTCCATTACGATGACCGCCCGGACCTGGTTCCCATCAATATAGAGAAGACCTTTGTGATATACACCCCGGCTATTCCAGAAGACCTTGAGGAGCTCAAGTTCGTACGCAGCCATGGCTACAGCATATGCAAGCGCTCCCGCGCACTGGGCGAGATAGCAGCCGACAAAGAATGTCTTGCGATATCGGGAACTCACGGCAAAACCACCACCTCCACCCTCCTGGCGCATATATTTACCAGTGCCACCGATGACGGATGCACCGCCTTCCTTGGCGGCATATCCAAGAACTACCACTCAAACCTGCTGATGAGCCGCAGCGATGTACTGGTGGCAGAAGCCGACGAGTTTGACCGCTCTTTCCATCAGCTGCATCCCAAGATTGCAGTTGTTACCGCAGTGGATGCCGACCACCTGGACATCTATGGTACCCACGATGCCGTTAAGGAGGCCTTCAGGATATTCGCCAGCCAGGTCGCAGCAGACGGTTATGTGGTGGCAAAGGTGGGTGCGGAGCTCCCCACAGAGGGAATCAGGGCCAAGCTGCTGCACTACAGCTACGACAAGCCGTGCGACTTCTTCGCCTCCGACATCAAACCCCTCCAGGGCGGATTCTTCTCCTTCACCCTGAACCACCCCGGCGGCAGGATTGCCGGCTGCACCGTAGGTGTACCCGGATGGGTCAATGTAGAGAATGCAGTGGCCGCATCTTCCGTAGCGCTGCTCTACGGCGTGGAGCCGGAACGCATCAAACAGGCCATTGCATCATTCAGCGGCGTGGAACGCCGGTTTGACATACACGTAAACACCCCGCAAACAGCTTATATAGACGATTACGCCCACCATCCCAACGAGATAGCATCGGCCATCAGTTCTATAAGGGAGATATTTGCAGGACGCCACCTGTGCGGCATTTTCCAACCGCACCTCTACACCCGCACCCGCGACTTTGCCGACGGATTCGCAGAGGCGCTCAGCGGCCTGGACAGCCTGATTATGCTGCCCATCTACCCTGCCCGCGAACTCCCGATAGAGGGTGTGAACTCAGAGATGATTTTAGACAAGGTTACTTTGAAAGATAAAGTCCTGGTGCCCAAAGAGCGCCTGATGGAGACCATCAAGAGCAGAAAAATAGATTGCCTGGTGAGCTTCGGCGCCGGTGACATAGACCGTTTTGTACCACAGATAGAGGAATATCTGAAAAATGTTTAGGAAAATACTGGTCATAGCGTTATTCGTGCTTATCTGCCTTTTGTTCAGCGGGTATTTCTACTGCGCCGACCGCTGTGTCACGCATTTGGAAACCCCGCTGTCTGGCGATGACGTCAAGGTGATCATCACCAACCGTCAGGGCCAGAACTTCATATCCGAGAGCGAAATTGCAGAGAGGGTAAAACCCGCTGTGGCCGGCAAGACCATAGGTGATTTGAACATCCATGCGCTGGAGGACTTTCTGTGCAACAGCAGCGCAATATGCAAGGCTCAGGCCTACCTCCAGCACCCCTCCACCATTGTGCTGGAGGTTGAGCAGCGCAATCCGGTAGTACGGTTCCAGAACGAGGGCAGCGGTTTTTACTGCGACAGCAGCGGTTATATACTCCCGCTGCTTGGGCGCATCACCCTGGACCTTCCCATCGTAGGGGGGAAATTCCCTTTCAAGACCCCCAAAGGATTCGATGGCTATCCCGAATCTGGCCGCGAATGGCTTGCCAGCCTTATCCACCTTACAGAAACAATCCGCAACAACCCGTACTGGAGTCGTGAGATAGAACAGATCTGGGTGGAGAACGACGGCAATGTTGTGATTTACACACGCAGCGGCAACGAAAAATTTATTTTCGGCAGCCTTGACGATTCCGACGCGAAACTTACCAAGATGGCGGGATACTACCGTACAATCAAGCCAAAGGGGCTCGCTGCAGGGAAGCACTACACTACGGTTAACCTCAAATACAGAGATCAAATTATTTGCAAATAGATATGAACGATTTTTTAGTAGCAGTTGAATTGTGTACCTCCAAGGTTGCCATGGCGGTCGCAGAGGCTGGATACAACGGTATCCGGGTGATTCACCACAAGGTCGTGCCGGTGTCAAAGGGGATGTCCCGCGGCGATGTTCAGAACACCCAGCGCATTGTGGAGGCCCTCTCCCGCTGCAAGCGCGACATCGAGGCAGATTTTGGAGAAACCATCACCGACGTTATCCTGTGCGCAGGCAGCCAGAGTCTCCGCACCGTGGAGTACACCATGCGCGCAAAGCGCAGCGGCAACAACCTTATCAGCCCTGAAGAGCTGCAGCAATGGCGCCAGCAGGCTTTCCGCGCCGAGACCATGGCGGGCGAAACAGTGCTGGATGCAATCCCCCAGTCGTATAACATCGACGACAACATCGGCAATCCCCCGGACTCCGTAGAGGGTATGTCGGGCAAGTATATCGAGGCCCGCTACCGTCTGATTCTGGGCAAGTCAATTGCAGAAAGGAACAAGCACGATGTGGTGGAGAAATGCGGCATGAAGGTCGTGCGCACGGTACTTTCCCCCATCGGCAGTGCAATTTCCACCCTGAACGAGAATGAGATGGAGAACGGCGTGGCCATGATTGATATCGGTGCCGGCACCACCGACGTGGTGGTGGTCAAGGACCGTATCGTAAGGGCAGTCGGGGTCATCCCCTTCGCCGGCAACACTATCACCAGCGACATCCGTTACCACACATGTCTCACCACAGATGTAGCCGAAATCATCAAGATGAAATACGGCAACTGCATAGACGAGGGGTTCACGGAGAACAAGAAGCTCGTGATTCAGGGTGTAGGGGGCGGTGAGACCAAGGATGTCTCGCTCGATTTCCTGCAGCAGATTGTGGAGGCGCGCGTCAGCGAGATTCTGGAGGCAGCCTACTACCTGATTGAGAAGTCCGGATATATCAACAAGATCCCTACCGGGCTGGTAATCACCGGAGGTACCGCCTATATGGAGCATATAAAGGAGCTCGCCCGCGCCATAACCGGGATGAGGGTCCGCCTGGCCAACGCACAGGGGAACATTTCCGAGGCTTCCCAGCGCAGCTGTTTTGACACTACAGCATGTTCTATAGTGGGGGCGCTGATTGACAGTTTCAACAACGAGAGTGAGATAGATGAGGAACACACTGTGAAACGCATAGATGCCAGACCTGCCAGAGAGGCCAGCATTTTCAAAGATCAGGACATTACCCGCCTCTCCCCTCGCGAGCAACGCCGCAGAGAAAAAGAAGAGAAGCGGCGCCTCAAACAGGAACAGGCCGCAGAGAAAGCCCGACGCAAAGAGGAGGAGCGCAAGGCCAAACAGGCAGAAGATGAAGAGGAGATAGAAGATGATGAGCCAGAAGATGAGCCTGTACAGGAGCCCAGCAAGATGGAGACACGCTGGGGCGGTTTTATCAAAGAATTATTTGACACAGGAGGATCCAACTAGTTATGAAAAAGCAATACGATTCCATCATCCCAGACGACTGGATTGAGAAGGGCAACATAATAAAGATAATAGGTGTAGGCGGCGGTGGCACCAATGCCGTGACATATATGTACGAGCAGAAGATGGAGCACATCGACTATGTTGTGTGCAACACCGACTTCCAGCACCTCAGCGCCAGTCCTGTGCCGCAGAAACTGCAGCTGGGCGGCGTAATCACCAAGGGGCTGGGTGCCGGCACCGATTTCCTGGTCGGCAAGAAAGCTGCCACCGAATCGCTCGACGACATCAACAACATTCTGGGAGGCACCAATGAGATGGTGTTTATTACCTGCGGCATGGGTGGCGGCACCGGCACCGGGGCAGCCCCTGTAATTGCAGAGGCAGCCAAGAGCAAGGGCCTCCTGACCGTAGCTGTTGTCACCATCCCCTTCCGCGACGAAGGTCCCGACGCAATGTATCGCGCCACAGAAGGTATCCGCGAGTTGAGCCGTCACGTGGATTCACTCATTATCATAGACAACCAGAAGTTGTACGACGTATATCCCGACCTGAAATTCTTCGATGCCCTGGACCGCGCCAACGAGGTGTTGGCCACCGCAGTGAAGAGCATTACCGACATCATCTCATGCCGTGGCCTCATCAACGTCGACTTTGCGGACGTAAAGAGGATCATGAAGGACAGCGGCATGGCGTTTATGGGTATCGGCACCGGCGAGGGTACTGAACGCGCCCGCAACGCAGTGGAGAGCGCCCTTACATCTCCGCTGATGAGCAACTGCGATATCTCCAAGGCAAGCAAGGCGCTGGTGAACATAACCGCAAGCGAGCTCCGCGTGGAGGAGAAGCAGCAGATAATGGATTACGTGAACAGCGCCACCGGCGGAGCAAGCAACTTCAAGTGCGGAGTGGTGCGCGATGACACCTTTGGCGGCAAGATATCCGTGACCATTGTGGCCACCGGCTACGACATGACAGACCTGCCCCAGGTTGACCTGGACAGCGTGAACCGCGACAAGATAATCGTAGTTGACATAAACGACGAGGATTTGAGCTTCATACGCCACGGCCTCCCCATCAGCAGCGGGGACATGGTGTCGGTAACCAAGCGCGACCGCTACAACGGCAAACCCGCGCTGGTTGTGGACAATTCTGAGGACCTGCAGCAGAAAGAGAGCGAGACCGCATTTGACCGCCGCGACCGGATGCTGCGCAAACAACGTCAGGAACAGATAATGCAGAACTTTGAAAAACAAGCTGAACAATAATATGGCAACAGTTGGGATGGCCTGCGACCATGCAGGTTACGAACTCAAGGAATATATCAAAGGTATCCTCACCCAGGAAGGGTACCAGGTTACCGATTTCGGCACCCACTCTACCGCAAGCATGGATTATCCCGACACCGCACATCCCCTGGCCGATGCGGTTGAGAACGGCAGGGTTGATTTCGGGGTGGCGATGTGCGGCAGCGGCAACGGCATCACAATGACCCTCAACAAGCACCAGGGGGTGCGGGCAGCACTCTGCTGGGATCCGGAGATAGCCTCGCTGGCAAAGCGTCACAACAACGCCAACATCCTCTCTATGCCGGCCCGCTTCATCTCCAAAGAAGAGGCTGTGGCCATTCTCGAGGCCTATCTGAACGCGGAGTTCGAGGGGGGGCGTCACCAGAACAGGATTGATAAGATTCCCTGCAGATAGGTCTGTGACAGGCGCCACTATAATCGACCGCAACTTTACCGGCCCCCTGTCGGAATCGATGGAGAGCTATCCGGACGGCTTGATCATAGTGTTGGACAAGCCGCTCAACTGGACTAGCGCCGATGCGGTGCGGAAGATAAAGTTCACCCTTCAGAAACATTTCCACCAGAAAAAAATTAAGGTGGGGCACGCCGGCACGCTGGACCCCCTGGCCACAGGTCTTCTTATGATATGTGTGGGCAAAGCCACCAAGATTTCTGAACAGCTGCAGTCGCACACCAAGGAGTATGTGGCCACAATAGAGTTTGGCGCCACCACGCCGAGCTATGACCTGGAGAAGGAGATTGACGCGACTTATCCCTGCGACCAAATAACAAAAGAGGGCCTGAAGGCGGCCCTCGATGGGTTTATCGGTGAGCAGGAGCAGATACCGCCCATTTTTTCCGCAAAGATGATAAACGGGGTGAGGGCATACGAATACGCCCGCGCCGGCGAACCGGTGGAGGTAAAGCCGGCCACCATAACCATTGAGGAGGCTGAACTTCTCGGATTCGGCCCGGCATCCTCCGGCCGCCCCCAGGCCAGCATCCGCCTCAGGTGCAGCAAGGGAACTTATATCCGCTCGTTTGCACGGGATTTAGGCCTCGCTGTTGGCAGCGGCGCCCACCTGACCGCCCTCAGACGCACATTATCGGGTGATTTTGAAATAAATAACGCTATTTCTTTGGAATATTTCCTTTCATCGCATACTTTTGCGGTTTGATTACCGAAGTAGCGCATGAAACAAAAAGAATTCGAATTCCCTCTCACCCTGGATCAAATTGCCAAGTATCCCTCTGAAGAGCGGGACGAATGCCGCCTTATGGTGCTCCATAAGGATACCGGCGAGATAGAACACCGCATTTTCAAGGATCTTATTGAATATCTGGACGAGGGCGACCTGTGCGTCTTCAACGACACTAAGGTCTTCCCCGCGAAACTCTACGGCAACAAAGAGAAAACCGGCGCAGAGATTGAGGTATTCCTGCTGCGCGAACTCAATCAGGAGCAGCACCTCTGGGATGTCCTAGTGGATCCCGCCCGCAAGATCCGCATAGGCAACAAGCTCTATTTCGGCGATGACAACTCTCTTGTGGCAGAGGTGATTGACAACACCACCTCCCGCGGACGCACCCTCCGTTTCCTCTTCGACGGCCCGTACAGTGAATTCAAGAAGGCACTCTACTCCATCGGCTCACTGCCGGTTCCCAAATGGATCCGTCCCCGCGCAGAAGAGATTGACAAGGAGCGCTTCCAGACCATCTATGCAAAGAACGAGGGGGCCGTGGCGTCTCCCGCAGCCGGTCTCCACTTTAGCAAAATATTATTCAAGAGACTGGAAATCAAGGGTGTGGAGCAGGCTTTCATAACCCTTCACATGGGCAATGCCCACTTCCATACCGTGGATGTGGAGGACCTCTCCAAACACAAGATGGACAGCGAGCCGCTCTTTATTTCTGAAGAGACCGCGCAGAAGGTGAACTCCACCAAGCGCGCCGGACACAGGGTAGTTGCAGTGGGCATCACCGTGCTCCGCGGCCTGGAGACCTTTGTGACCACCACCAAAGAGATAGAGGAGTTTGAGGGCTGGACCAACAAGTTCATCTTCCCTCCCTACAAATGCTCCATCCCCGATGCCCTGATTTCCAATTTCCATCTTCCAAAATCGACAATGCTGATGAATGTTGCTGCTTTTGGAGGATACCGCAACGTGATGCACGCATACGAGGTGGCGCTGCAGGAGGGCTACAAATTCGGCACCTACGGCGACGCAATGCTGATTATCTGATTTTAAAAACAGACATAAACCGGCGGATTTCCCGCAAATATCCGCCCCGATAATCCCGTTTGACTACATTGCGAGTAAAAACGCAATTGGATGAGACGGGATTATTTGATTGACACCGCCACTCTGGCGGGTTGTTTCGAGGGGAACAGCTCCCCCGCAAAGGAGATTCTTGAGACGTTTGGCAGTGCCACCGCAATATTCGAGCTGGGGCAACGTGAGGCAGTGAAGGTATTCCCGCCCCTAGAGCGGATTGCCGGCAAGCTGTTCAGCCGTCATACCGCCGACCAGGCGGCCCGCGACATAGACTGGGCGCTGGACCACCATGTGGATATAATTGCCTCAACCGACAGCGATTATCCCCGGCGGCTGAAGCAGTGCCCCGATGCCCCCCTTCTGTTATACAAAAAAGGGAGCTGCGATTTCTCGCGGCCCCGGTTCGCGGCAATTGTGGGTACCCGGGCCAGCACCCAATACGGCAGGCGATACTGCGAGCGGATTGTGGAAGGACTCTCCGCACTGAAGGTCAAGCCTGTGATAGTGAGCGGCATGGCGCTGGGTATTGATACCCACGCCCACACCTTTGCCATGAAATACGGCCTCGATACCGTAGCGGTGATGGGCACCGGATTCAACACCATCTACCCCGCTGCCAACGAGCGTCTAGCAGAGCAGATCATTGAGGGGCACGGGGCGCTGGTGAGCGAGTTTTCCCCCTTCACCCCCTCCTATCCCATCAATTTTGTCAGGCGCAACCGGATAATTGCCGGACTGGCCGATTGCACGCTTGTGGCTGAGTCCAAGGTGAAGGGGGGAGGCCTGATTACCGCCGCCATGGCCCTGGATTACAACCGCAGCGTATTTGCCATACCCGGGCGGATAGACGATATTACCTTTCGCGGATGCAATGCACTGATAGAGGATAATGTAGCAGCAATCGTCACCGGGGCCGAATCCATTATCAAGGCCATGGGCTGGGATGTGACCGACCCCAGCCTGCCCCTCTCCTTTGCCGACTCCACCGCAGAGCAGGACCCGGCCAAGCGGGAGATTCTCAGTTATCTGGCTGAACACCCCGAATCTGACATCAACGATATAGCCCTTGCCCTCTCCTCCACCCCCAGGGCAATCGCCCTCCCCCTGCTGGAACTCGAACTCTCGGGTGCCATTTGCATAGTCTCCGGCAACAAGTATTCCGCGAAATAGCTAAATTCGCGGGAATTATGATTGACACACATTCCCACATATACGACGAGGCCTACAAGGAGGATTTTGACGAGATGATCTCCCGGGCGAGGGAAACCGGCGTCGAGCGGCTGGTCATGCCGGGCATCGACTCCTCCTGCCACGATGACATGGTGGCGTGCGCCGACGCCCTGCCAGGGTTTGCATATCCCGCAATCGGACTTCATCCTACAGAAATCGGGGAGAACTGGCGTGAAGAGTTGCAATTCGTTTACGATCATTTTGACGACCGCCCCTGGGTCGCCATCGGCGAGATAGGGATGGACCTGTACTGGAGCAGGGAGTATCAGAAAGAGCAGATGGAGGTTTTCTGCGCCCAGCTCTCCCTTGCCGCAGAGAAAGACCTGCCGGTGATTATCCATGCCAGGGAGGCTACGGAGGAGATTTTCGAGTGCCTGCGGCGGGTGGCAAAACCGCTGCGGGGGTCGTTCCACGCCTTTACCGGGAGCTACGAGACCTATAGGCGGATCAAGGCCGCAGGCGACTTTTACGTGGGCATTGGCGGGGTGGTGACCTTCAAGAACGCCCACATAGCCCAGGCGGTGGAGCGTATCCCGCTGGAGGATATCCTGTTGGAGACCGACGCCCCCTACCTGACCCCTGTCCCCTACCGCGGAAAGCGCAACGAGAGTGCCTACGTGCGCTATGTTGCGGAAAAAATCGCGGCGGTCAAAGGGGTTGCATTCGAGGTCGTAAACAGGGTCACGACGGAGAATGCCGCAGATTTATTTCGCTTTTTCAAAAAATAATTCTTAACTTGCAGCACTATATTTGTTAACAACGCAAAATCTATATTATCATTAATTAAAAACCTATGAAAAAAGTTTTCATGTTTTTGGCAGTAGCAGGTCTTCTGACTTTCACTGCTTTCCAATCAGTCAAGGCTCAAGATGAACCGGCTGCAACCGAACAAACCGCAAGCGCGGCTACCGAAGACGAAGTGGCAGCACCTGCACTCGAGGCAGCTCCCGTTAATCCGTTCGAGGCTACCGGCAGCGACAAGCCTCTGCACCAGCAGCTCAAAGCTAAGTTTATCGAGGGTGGCGCAGGCTTCATGGCATTGGTATTGATCTGCCTTATCCTGGGTCTGGCTATCGCAATCGAGAGAATCATCACTCTCAACCTTGCCCAGACTAACACCAACAAGCTTCTCAATAGTGTTGAGGACGCTATCAAGAAGGGTGATATTGAGAAGGCTAAGGAGGTTTGCCGCAATACCCGCGGCCCTGTTGCAAGCATCTTCTACCAGGGTCTCATCCGTATGGACCAGGGCGTTGAAAACGTAGAGAAAGCCGTTACCTCATATGGTTCCGTTCAGATGGCCCAGCTGGAGAAGGGTCTCTCCTGGATCTCCCTCTTCATCGGTATCGCCCCGATGCTCGGATTCCTCGGTACTGTGATTGGTCTGATCCAGGCATTCGATGCTATCGAGGTTGCAGGTGATATCTCCCCGAACCTGGTGGCAGGCGGTATGAAAGTCGCCCTGATTACCACCGTCGGCGGTCTGGTTGTTGCCATCATCCTTCAGTTGTTCTATAACTACCTTATCTCCAAGATCGACACTATCGTGGCTCAGATGGAGGACGCTTCCATCAGCTTCGTTGACCTGCTGGTTAAATATCAGAAATAACATTCTGGGTAGAATTATTAACAATTGAAAACAACAAGACAATGAAACTGGCTAAATATTTAAAATGGATCCTTCTGGGTATCTCTGCGATATTGCTGGTTGTTTTCTTCCTCCTGCCGCACAATAGCGCAAGCGACGCGATGGTGGATACCTATATTTTCTGGGCATACATCCTCGTGGCTATCTCGCTGATACTTGTGCTGGTCTTCCTGCTCATCGACGTCAGCAAGTCCAAGAAGAGCTTGATAGCATTTCTTGCGATTATCGTCGGTGCTGTGGCGCTGGTAGCCATTTGCTGGATGCTGGCTCCCGGCGGAGAGGTTGCAACAAACGCTGCTTACACCCCGAAGGTATCGAAATTCTCAGATGCTGCACTCTACGTCACTTATGTGATGGTGGCTGCATCTATTTTGGCTATTGTGGCATCTGCCATCAGCAACGCTATCAAGAATCGTTAATAAGAAAGTAAAATGGCATCAAAAAAGACTCCCGAAATAAATGGAAGCTCAATGGCCGACATCGCTTTCATTGCGTTGATATTCTTCCTGATGGTTACGACTATGGACCAGGAGAAGGGTCTCCCCCGTCGTCTCCCCCCCATGCCTGATGAAAACATGAAGCTGGAGAACGAGAAGGTGAACCGTCGTAACATCGTGATTGTGAAGATCAACGTCAATGACCGCGTATTTGCCGGGGATGAACCTATAGATGTCAGTCAACTTAAAGATAAGATTGTAGAGTTCCTCACCAACCCCAACAACGACCCCAACCTTCCCGAGAAGGTCGTGAAAGATATCCAGGGTTACGGACCGTATCCCGTATCAAAGGGTGTGATTTCTCTGCAGAACGACCGTGGCACGACGTACAGCAAGTATATCGCCGTACAGAATGAATTGGTCAAGGCCATAAACGAGATCAGGGATGAGTTCTCCGTTGCCAACTATGGCAAGAAGTACGCCCAGCTCGATGATGACAAACAGAAAATCGTGCGTAAATGTATCCCGCAGCAGATTTCTGAGGCCGAGCCCAAGGATACCAAACTACAGAAATAGGAGGTTTACAGTATGGCTACATTCAAGAAAAGTGGTAAAAAATCCATTCCGGCCATCTCGACCGGTTCACTGCCCGATATCGTGTTCATGATCTTGCTCTTCTTTATGGTGACCACAACTATGCGTCAGACAGAGCATATGGTTATGGTATCTCTGCCTGCAGCTAGCGAAATATCCAAGTTGGAGCGCAAGGACCTGTCCAGCTACATCTATGTTGGTACTCCTTTGAAGAAGTATCAGGGCAAGTATGGCACAGACAGCCGTATCCAGCTCAACGACTCTTTCCGCACCGTAGATGAGATCCGCGATTTCGTTGCATCGGAGCGTGAGAACCTCTCTGAGCAGGACCGTCCGTTCATGACCGTTTCCATCAAAGCTGACAAGGACACCCGCATGGGTATCATCACAGACATCAAACAAGAGCTTCGCCGCTGCAACGCGCTTAAGATTCTTTATGGCGCAAATGCAGTTGAATAGGCTTATGTACATAATTTAAGAGGAGTGGGTGGCATGTATTTGTTGCCCACTTCTTTTTAAACTACCAATCAGATGAAAATCTTTAAAAACATTTTACTCTCCCTCATAACCGTTGTCGTTGCCGGTTCCTGCTGCGAAAAGCAACCCAAGGCACAGTATGTATTCCTATTTATAGGTGACGGAATGGGCTTTGGCGCCGTATCGGTGGCAGAGACATACCTTGCACAGGCAGAGGGCGAAGATGCAATCGGAATGGGGCAGCTTGCCTTCTCCTCTTTCCCGGTGATGGGAGCATCCGCCACCTTCTCTGCAAACAGCCAGCGCACTGACTCGGCTGCCGGCGGCACCGCACTCTCAGCTGGTGAAAAGGTTAATAACAGCAGTATCTGCATATCGCCCAGCGGAGACACCCTGAAAAGCATAGCATATAAGATTCACGATGCCGGATACAAGGTGGGTATCGCCGCCACGGTCTGCATAGACCACGCCACCCCTGCGGCGTTCTTTGGCCGCAGTTCAGACCGCGGCAATTATTACGAAATCGGCAGCCAGCTGGCCTCTTCCGGCTTTGAGTTTTTTGGCGGCGGGGATTTCAACCGCCCCGACCAGGAGCAGCCCGACTGCTTCTGCAAGGCTGAATCTGCCGGCTACACCATCGCGTACGGCCGCGAAGAGTTCTCACAGAAGAAGGGCGATGCCGGCAAGATTGTCTTCTTTCAGAAACGGGACACAGCAAGGGCTACCAATCAGTTCCCCACCCGTCTGGATAGGATAGAGCGTAACAATCCCGATGACCTCACCCTCGCAGAACTGGTTGAGGGAGGCATAGAGGTCCTGGACAACAAGAAGGGCTTCTTTATGATGGCTGAAGGCTCCATGATTGACTGGGCTGCCCACAGCAACGACCTCCCCGGCATGATTAACGAAACGCTTGACATGAGCGATGCTATAGAGGTGGCGCTGGAGTTCTACCGCAAACACCCCAAAAACACCCTGATTGTTGTTACAGCAGACCATGAGACAGGTGGTCCCGCCTGCAACAAGCCCCAGTTAAACAAGGTGAAGGCTATATGCGAACCCTCTGAAGGGACAAACGTCGACAACTATATGTCGGGAGAAAACAACCGCGCCGACCTCTCGAAAGAGGCTGGCATCGGCTGGACCTCCGGCTCCCATACTGCCGACAGGGTACCGGTCTATGCTATCGGCGCAGGGAGTGAGAAATTCTCGGGCGAGATGGATAATACTGATATTCCGCGCAAAATTTGCGAAGCAATGGGCATAAACTTCTAATTTTTTCGCATATTTGCAGTATGAAAAAGATTTTGACATATATTTTGGTGGCTTTTGTGGCCCTTACCGTTGTTTCATGCAAGAAAGATCCCGGTCCAAGCAAACTTGTGGGCGATGTTACTTACCGTGACAATCAGATTCCCGGAGTTGAAGTGACCCTTACCAGCGAAAATGATGTGCTCAAATACACGACCATCACAGACGGGTATTTCCTCTTTGAGAACATCCCTGCCGGCACATACGACGTTTCCTGCAGTTATAAGGGCAAAGCCGTAGATTCTTATCTGAAGAATTACGAAAAGAGTGACACCCCCAAGAGCATCATCATTCTCCCCGGGACGCTCCACACCCGTAATATAATTATTCCCAGCACAGAGATTCTGGACCTCGACGACTAAGGATAGTATCCAAAAACTATAATAACAATAAGGCTGGCGATACATCGTCAGCCTTATTTGTTACGGAGCATAGCATGCCTGCGCCAGCACAGGCAGCCCTGGCTACAGCCTCAGCTTGTCGAATGTCAAGCGACCTAAGGCGCGGAAATAGCGGAGCACTATGCTGCCGTCGTAGCGACCCACATCGTTGCCGTCTTCGCTGAAAGATGATACATCAATGTCCGGGGCCATTCGCCGGAAATCGCGTTTAGCCCGCCATACCGCCTTGAAATAACTCCATCTGCCGGTGAACAGATACACCAGGGACGATGCGAAATCGAGCAGCCCTCGGATAGCCAGGATCTGCTGCCGCTCGCTTGTGGGAAGATTCTTATGCAGCATCAACAGGCTGTTGCGGTAGTTCAGATATAGCTTGCGTGGACTCGCATTGTTAAGGGATGCGCCTCCAAGGTGGTAAACCACCGCCTCGGGAACCGCCCACACCTGATGCCCCGCCAACTTTGCCCGCCAGCAGAAATCAATCTCCTCCATGTGGGCAAAAAAGGCTTCGTCCAGGCCTCCCAGATAGTGATAGAGGTCGCTGCGTACCATCATGCACGCGCCGCTGGCCCAGAAACACTGGTCCGGGTCATCATATTGCCCCCGGTCCTTCTCTACATAAGAGAGGATCCGGCCGCGGCAGAACGGGTATCCATAGCGGTCTATATAGCCACCCGCCGCTCCGGCATATTCAAAACAGTCGCGCTTTGCCAGCGAGCGGATCTTAGGCTGGCAGATTCCGGCATCTGGGTTGTCCTCCATAAAGGTGGTAAGGGCATCAAGCCAGCCGGGCGTAACCTCAACATCGGAGTTCAATAGCACATAATAGTCTGCCTCAACCAACTGAAGGGCGCGGTTGTAGCCACCTGCGTATCCGTAATTATGGTCCAGGGCAATCACCTCTACAGTGGGGTAATTGGCCTGAAGCCAAGGGAGGGAATCGTCGGTAGAGCCGTTGTCGGCCACCACCACGAAACAGTTCTCTTTGGGGACATTATCCAGCAAAACCGGGATGAACCGCTCCATGAGGGAGCGGCCATTCCAGTTGAGTATGACTATAGCGACGTCCATCTAACACTCGGAGGTAGCGGCCTCGAGCTTCTTCATCATTACGAACATGAAGATTGCAGAAATGACGCAAACGGCCAGGAACACAGCCCAGACAATCCACAACGGCAGATTGCCCCAGAGGTGACCGCCCACCTGTACCAGGAAATTGCCGAGTGCAGTTGCAACAAACCACATACCCATCATCATACCTTTGTACTTGGGAGGCGCAACTTTGGAGACAAACGAAATACCCATCGGGCTCAGGAGCAACTCCCCGAAGGTGAGGACAAGATATACGGTGATGAGCCAGTAAGGAGACACCAGGGTTTCCGGCATGCCGGCTGCACGGGCAGCGGCCTGGGTTTCCGGGGTATTGAGGCCGATGGAGGCCACTACCATAAGGGCAAAAGCGACGGCTGCCACAAGCATACCATAGGCAATCTTGCGCGGCGCAGAGGGCTCCTTACCCTTCTTTGCCAGGGCACCGAAGATTGCCAGAGACACCGGCGTCAAAGCAACCACATAGAAGGGATTGAAGTGCTGGAATATGGGGGCGCTGATTGCGATTGAGCCCTCCAGGCGGGTGTATTGCCAGTAAAGGTATGCACATGCAACGGCAACTACGCCCACGCCAATCAGTTTGCCCCTGCCGGTCGCCTCCTTGTCAAAGATGGAGAACAGAGCATATACAATTGCGATTACTGCCACCAGGTTCCATACATTGAACGGCATGGAAGCTATACCCTCGCTGCTGCGCTGGGTAAACTCGTCTGCAAAATAGGTGAGCGTAAGGCCGTTCTGGTGGAACGACATCCAGAAGAAGATGACTACCGCAAACACCAGGAACAGGGCGACCATGCGCTTTTTTGTCTGCTCCGGGGTGAGGGTATCGACCACTTGCGCCTTCTCCCCTTTTGCGTGACCGCCCTCCACATGTTTGAACCAGCTGCGGAATGCATAATAAATAGCTATTGAGACTATCAGGGAGACGCATGCAACCGCAAAGGAGAAGTGATATGCGGAGTTGCCGTCAAAGCCCAGGCCAATTGCCCACTCCCTGATTTTGATGGCGGCAGTAGGTGCAAACAGGGCGCCTACGTTGATTGCCATATAGAAGAGCGAGAAGCCCGAATCACGTTTGGATGCGTACTTGGGGTCGTTGTAGAGGTCGCCGACCATGACCTGGAGGTTGCCCTTGAACAGGCCGGTGCCGAAACCAATCAGCAGAAGCGCCGCCAGCATTCCGACAAGGGCCACGGTGCCGCTTCCGAGAGGTATGGAGAGCAGCAGGTAGCCGAGGAACATCACAATAATACCGGATGTCACCATCTTCCCGAAGCCGAACTTATCTGCAAGGATACCTCCGACGAGGGGGAAGAAATACACAAACATCAAAAACGAGCTGTAAATCAGTCCGGCAGTACTTGCCGAGAGGCCAAAGTTTGCCCTGAGGAACAGGGCAAAGACGGCAATCATCGTATAATAGCCAAAGCGCTCGCCAGTATTGGCCAGCGCAAGGGCGAACAAACCTTTTGGTTGATTCTTGAACATATCTTAAATCTATTTGTTTTTACTTCTTGGGCGCGTTCTCAAGCACCTTCACGACAAAATCCCAGAACTTGCCAACTGAGGCCACGTTCACGCGCTCGTCTGGAGAATGGGGAGAACACAGGGTCGGGCCTATGGATACCATATCGAGCCCCTTGTATGTAGCACCTATTATGCCGCACTCAAGACCGGCGTGGATTGCCATCACCAGAGGCTCCTTACCGTACATCTGCTTGTAAACCCGCTTCATCTCTGCCAGTATGGGAGATTTCATATCGGGCTGCCAGCCGGAGTATCCCCCACTGAACTCAACCCTGGCGCCTGCGAGTTCCATCACGCTGCGCATGCTCTCTGCAAGGTAATTCTTGGCGCTGTCCACACTGCTTCGAAGCAGGCAGTCTATCTCTATGGCCTTGCCGTTGGAGCGGACCATTGCCAGGTTGTTTGAGGTCTCTACCAGACCGGGGACATCGGCACTCATCCGTGTCACGCCATTGGGGCAGCCCAGCACAGCCTTGGCCATCCTGAGCGCCACTCCGCCACGCATAACGCGCACCGCGGCATGAGGCTCAAGAAACATGTCAAAACCGCCGTCCACGCTGCCTATCTCGTTCTTGATGGCATCACGGGTGTAGTTTATAATCTCCTTCAGGTCAACAGCCTTGCCTGCGGGTACGGCCACAACTGCAACACATTCGCGCGGAATTGCGTTACGCAGGTTGCCGCCAGCTATCGATGCAAGACGACCCTCTAAATCGCGCAAAACGGGCACCAGGGCACGGGCCATCGCCTTGTTGGCATTGCCCCTCCCCTCATTGATCTCCATTCCGGAGTGTCCGCCACGGAGTCCCTTCACAGTAATCTTGAAGAACTTGAACCCCTTGGGGGCCTTTTCTGTGATGTAAGGGAAACTGAAGTGTGCATCAAGACCTCCGGCACAACCGACATATATCTCCCCCTCTGTCTCGGAATCGAGGTTGAGCAGGATCTCCCCTTTGAGTTTATCCGGTTCCAGATTGAAGGCTCCGGTCATTCCGGTCTCTTCATCAATGGTGAAGAGGGCCTCCACCGGTCCATGCTTGAGGTCTTTGGCCTCCAGGATAGCCATCGCCGTAGCCACCCCCATACCGTCGTCGGCGCCAAGGGTGGTGCCACGGGCCTTCACCCACTTCTCGCCATCAATTTCGTATTCGTAGGCATCCACGGGATCCTTCTCCCAGTCATGGGGGGTATCGGCATTGTTCTGAGGTACCATATCGAGGTGGCACTGCAGAATTATCCCTTTGCGGTTCTCCATCCCGGGAGTCGCGGGTTTGCGGATGATAACGTTGCCCAGCGGGTCACGATATGTTTCAAGGCCGTTGTCGTGGCCAAACTTCTCTATGAAATCCACCGCCTTGTGCTCTTTCTTGCTGGGGCGGGGTACCTGGGTGAGCGCATAAAAGTTTTTCCATACGCGCTCCGGTTTCAATGATGCTATGCTCATATCTCTTTCTGATTATGAATTACAGGGGGAACGTGAGGGTCTCTCCAAACTGGTACATCGGGATGCGGGTCTGGAGCAGCATCTGGCTGCCGTCCATAACGCGCGCCGTTGCAGTGCGCGGCACCCTGTACATTATGCCGTTACTCTTGCCACCCGACGAAGGAGGGGTCACCTTCTCTTCCATTTGCAGGTCAAGCACTATAGGCCGCCCGGAGAGGTCGCTGGCCGGGAGCAGTCCTTCGGTCTCGGAGAGGCGGAATGCTACATACATATTATCCTTGCTGCCGGCCTTTGGCACGACGTCAAAGTTCATTGTCTGGACAGACTCCACAGTGGTACCATAGAACAGGCTCATATACTCATCTTCCATACGGAGCAATTCCTGGATGGCAGCCGCCATAGCCTCGCCGCTGTAGGTGGCATCGGTGTCGCCCGTGACAATCGCCATACGCATATTGCGGAGCTTAAAGATGGTTGCAGCTGTCTCTGCCGCCTTTTTCTCTGCAGATTTCTCCACAACCTGGCTCTGCGATACCGCTACGCGTTCGTAGCCGTTTGCGGTCTTGACGGTCTTGTAAAGAGTCGTGGTGGCGGTAGAGAGGTTATCGTCCACATCCTTCCCGGCGAACTGTTCGTTGCCCGCCAGAGAGGGGAAGCGCCAAATCTCCTCCTTGCCGGTGTAACTGTCAGCGGCCACTACCAGGCCCTGGGAGCAGAGGTCCAGGAAACCGTTCCCTGCGCCATTCTTCAGGTTTGCAGTGAGACGCACCGACGGATCTGCCTCGAGATATGGTACAAGGCGGATTTTTTTCAGGTAATAGTTGACCCCGTTGGAGGTGCGGGCTTCGCTGCCCATATACTTTTTAGCATACTGCGCATAGGGACCTGCGATAAAATCTTCACGCACCGCATCCACACAGAAGGTGATGGAGGTGACGGGAAGCGAATATACCACAGTTCCGGAAGGGATGTTTTTTGCTGCCGGAGATGCCTGTGCAAACATCTCTGCGGGGAGAACCAGCACCAGGGCGGCAATCATCAGCTTTAATGTAGTTTTCATATCGTTTAGTTTTTTATCTCTTTGCTGCAATTGTAGGGCCAGAGGTTTTTCCAGCGCTTGTGGCTCCAAAGCCAGTTTTCTTTGCGCGCAAGGATGTCCCTCTCGAGCAGGGCGGCGTATGTGTCTGTCACCGACCCCGGCCCGCCCAGCGAAGCATCGGAACAAATTTGCGAAATTTTAATGATATATTCACCTCTTTTGACCCTGTCCAGGTAAAGATATAATACCGGAAGGTGCAATTTGCGGGCTATCACCTCCCCTCCGTTGTGCCATTCGGTGGGCAAACCAAGAAATGTATTGGCATGGGCAACGCCGCTGTACGGATATTGATCGGCAATAAAAAAGTACAACCGCTTCGCTTTGCGGTGTTCCAGAATATAGCGGAGTATCTTGTGAGAGGCAATCAGGCTGTCCGGGGCATTGAGCCGCTTGCGGCGCATTAGCAAAAACAACTGTTCAGAAAGGGGACTGTGGAGCGTCTGGTAGGCGGCCGTCAAATCTTTTATCCCAAAGGAGGGCTGCTGCATATAGTGGGGCAGATCGCTGGACAGTTCCCAGTTGCCCGTGTGCGCGAGCAGCACAACCACAGAAGGGGAGTTCTCAAACGACTCGTTTATCACTTTTTCCGACTCAGGATCAACCCTGTAGAAACCCTTGCGGCGGATATGGTTACCGCTACGGGTCATTGCCCAAACCATCTCGCACACCACGTCAGAGAGGTATTGATAGTATTCTCTCCTTATCGCATCCCTCTCCCCTTGCGGCATATCCGGGAAGGCCCCTTTAAGGTTGGTGTCAATCACATCGCGGCGATACTTGAAAACATCGCCCAGCAGCCATTCAAGGATATCTGCAAACAGGTAATGAACCCGCAGGGGAAGCAGCGAGAGCAGGTACAGGGGGGCCACCAGCAGATATGCCAGAACACGGTACATATCAGCTGTTTAAAAAGGGCGCCACGCGGTCTTTTGCAGAAAGTATCACTTCGGTTTCGTCCAGCATCCACTTCACACCGATAGCGGGATCATTCCAGCGGATAGACCCTTCCGATGCCGGATTGTAATAGTTGTCACATTTGTATTGGAAGATAGTGTCATCCTCCAGCACCGCAAATCCGTGCGCGAACCCGCGCGGGATATAAATCATACGGTGGTTATCGCCGGAGAGCTCCACAGAAACATACTTGCCGAATGTGGGTGAACCTTCGCGGATATCCACCGCAACGTCCTGCACGCGCCCTTTCACCACCCACACCAGCTTTGCCTGCGCCGAATCACCCTTTTGGAAGTGCAACCCGCGGAGCACCCCGCGCCTTGCCGACCACGACTCGTTCTCCTGCACAAACTCTACGTCTGCCACCTCCCTGCGGAACTCATCCGAGCGGAAACTCTCAAAAAAGAAACCCCGCTCATCGCCAAACACCTTTGGCTCAATAATCATGGGCCCCTCTATATCGGTTTTGATGTAGTTCATATCAATGTCACTAATAATTTTCAAATATACGAATTTCTTCTGTAACCCGCTGCCACGCCCCAAATTCGCCGGCAGGCATGCAAGAGTTGCCAGAGTCGGGCGGATAAACTACCTTTGGATGTATGAAACACATTGGAATTGATATTGGGACAAGCAGCATCTGCGGCGTGGTGTACGATGATGTCCAGGGGCAGATGCGGGCTGAAACCCGCGAAAACAGCGCCGCTATTACCGATTGCGTGCCCGCATGGGCGTTCCGGCAGGATGCAAAATGTATACTTGATACGGTGCGGGGGCTGCTGGATGAATTGATTACCGGCGACGTTGCCTCTATCGGCATTTGCGGGCAGATGCACGGTATGCTTTATATTGATGCGGCCGGCAAACCGGTGAGTCCGCTGTACACATGGCAGGACGGCAGTGCTGCTCAGCCGTATCGCGAAGGGAAAAGCTATGCTGAATGGCTCTCTGCGGCAACCGGATACGAGATTGCGACGGGCTACGGCCTGGCGACCCATTTTTACAATATCCAGACTGGCAGCGTACCTCAATCTGCCATGCAACTCTGTACTGTGATGGACTTTGTGGCGATGAGCCTGTGCGGGAAAGAGCGACCCGTGTGTGAACCGTCAAATGCTGCCGCCTTGGGCTTTTTTGACAAGCGCAGTATGCAGTTCGACCGTGAGGTGCTGCACAAGGTTGGGATTGATCCCGCCCTTTTGCCCGACGTACGCCCTGCCGGGACAGTTGTCGGCAAATACAATGGCATACCCGTGTTTGTCCCGATTGGAGACAATCAGGCGGCTTTTCTGGGCTCCGTACAGGACAAGACTTCTCAAATTCATGTTACGATTGGCACCAGCAGCCAGATATCGGTTTATACCGATGACTATCTGGAGGTGCCTTCTCTTGACACCCGCCCGCTGCCCGGCGGTGGATACATCCTCGTAGGGGCAGCGCTGTGCGGCGGCTGTTCGCTGACACTTCTAAAGGACTTCTACAAACAAGTCGTTGAACAGATAACCGGTATGCAACCTTCTGATGCTGAAGTATATGACAAGATGAGCACCGGAGCCGCGACCCAGACCGACGCTCTTGCCGTACGTACTACTTTTGAAGGCACCAGGCAGGACGCTTCGCTGCGCGGAGAGATTTCCGGGATAAGCTTGCGCAACTTTACCCCGGGTCGCATGACAACTGCCTTGCTTAAAGGTATTTGCCAGGAACTCAAAGATTTCTACGACAGATTGCCGGAGGCTGTCCGCAGCGGGCGCACAGAAGTGGTCGGATCGGGAAACGCCCTGCGCAAGAATCCGCTGCTTGTAAAGTCGCTTTCGGAAACTTTTGGCCGGCCGGTAGTTCTTACAAAGAATCAAGAGGAGGCTGCCTTGGGCGCTGCTATTGCCTGCAAGGGCTCAGCCGAACGTTCTTAACCTTCATTCCGGTAGATGTAATCTCCAGATTCTCTGCCTTAAGGCCGTGACGGTGAGTTATCATTGTCCGCTGCCCGGCAATCTCCACATCAACAAGCGAACCGCCCCACTTGGGTTCTCCCTTCACTATCACCTTCACGGTGAATGGTTTGTCCAGTCCGCGGATATTCTCCAGGGCATAGTTGCCGGCGTCGTAGGGTGCACCACCTTCCCGCAGCGACTTGCTGGGAGAACCGTCGTTAGAGAACTGTGCCCTGCACGTTGCTTCGTCAAGATCCCACCTGCAGGTGCGTTCAGCATCGCCCAAAGTCAGTGCAACGTGGCCGTCGGAGGATGGTTCCACGTCAAAACTAAGCACGAATGACCGGCAGCCGGTTGCGGCCGACATCCCTTCCTCACCGACAATGCGGGCCAGCATCTTTCCGCAAGAGGTGAGTGGCATCATCTCCGGCATAAACCGCGAGCCTATGGTGCCGTCGCTGTACTGCAGAAGTTCCCGCACCACCAGCGGGCCTCCCCAGTGACCGTTTACGGTCACCCAGCCAGCCATCAGATAGCGTCCGTCGCCAATCCGGGTGATGCTGGGCACGCACAGGCCGTCGTAAAGGTCAAGCCCCTTAGCCACTACGTCCTCATAATCTTCTATCGGTGCAGAGACTGGCTTCTTCCACATATTCACAAAGCCGCCCACAATGTATTGCCAGTCGCCCCAGGTAAAGATAAAGGTACAGTCGCCTCCGGGAGGGAAATCTTCGCTTATGCAGCTCCACGGGCCGCGCAGGTCGCTGGAGGTCCAGGTGCCGCGTGAGGCATAGTTGGCCAGCATACACAACCGGCCATCGTTATCTGTATAGATTGTCGGATTCTCTGCAGGATGGATAATCAGGCGCGACTTTTCAAAGCTGGCAACTCCGTCGCGGCTCACACAAAAGGTTGTGCCGGAAGGATATAGGCTGTCGAGACTGTCAAAAGGCAGCACCTCGCTGCAGCCGAATTCCCGGATATGTGCCCATTCGCGCGGCGATGCGGTCTGCTCTTCGTTGTAGAGTCGCGAGGTGTGCATGCCGTAGCTTATCATCAGCGAATCGTGCCATACAAAGGGGGCGCCGGTCCCCATCGTCTCCCACTGGTGCTCTATGGGCGTTGCCGCCTCGTGCTCGGTCCAATGCTTGAAATCGGCGGTAGAGAGGTGTTCAAAATAGTGCCCGCCGCGGCCAAATTTGCCCTGATGACCGCGCCTGTCAAGAAGATAGAACACGTGGTAGCGGCCTTTGTACCAGATAGCAGCAACATCGCCGACCCATGCATTATGGCCACGGGGAGTGAAATACTGTGCCTCAGTATACTCGTTTTTAGCAGCCGGCATTTCGCGAACCTCCAGGCAGGGAACATATATGCGGCTTTCGCCGATATACCGGCTGTCGCATACTGCTGTCACGGAAGCAAGTTCTTTGCTCGGATAGCCAAAAGCATAATCCCGGTCAACCAGATGACCGTCCAGATACATCTCCCACGCCACTCCGGTAAAATGCAATGTCATCTCATGCTCACCCCATGGCCTGGCGAGCAGTCCAAGGGGTACTCCCACCGTCATATCACGCGCACCTTCAGGCGGATACAGCGTCAGCGAAGCCTCCAATACCGGCACGCGACCATCTGCCATAACCCCGGCCGGGTAGTTCTGCTTGGCTATATCATTAGGGTCATGATGCCGCAGTTTCACAGACAGCAAGCCGGGAATGGATATCAATTCAGCATCCTCGTCAAAGTCAGCAAGGGTAACGGGAGTCACCATAGTGAATCCCTCCTGCATCCCGCCAGAAAAGGCTTTCAGGTCACCACCCGATGCTGGCAGAACCGCCACAGGCTCACCGGGAGTGTTAAAAGAGTATAAATCGCTGCGGAGCAGCACCTTGCTGCCCTTGCAAGATGTGAATGAGAGGCACGCAATGAGCAGTATGCCTATGGGAAATAGTCGTTTCATACATCCAAAGGTAGTTTATCCGCCCGACTCTGGCAATAAAGAATCATGTACAGCTATGTGAATCCATTTTAGTACCTTTACGGTATGAGTAATAATAAAACTGTAGCCGTATATCTCGGCTCCCGAAAGGGCAAGGGGCCCGAGTTCGTAAATAATGCATACCGGCTGGGGCAACTGCTGGCCCAGAATGACATCCAGATTGTGTATGGAGGGGCTTCGGTGGGCACCATGAAGGCGCTGGCCGACGGGTGCGCTGCCGCCGGCGGACACATCACAGGAGTATTCCCAACAGGCTTCAAGGGGAAGCGGGACAACGCCGCCGCCGGAATCCACGTAGGCCCGGAGGGAGTTGCCCTGAGCGAAACCATCTTTGTAAACGACATCGCAGAGCGCATCGCCACAATGGAGCGGCTCTCCGACGCAATGATATTCCTCCCCGGCAGCTTTGGCACAATGACCGAGGCATTCAGCTGGATGGAAGGCTGGCAGCTCGGCTACCATTTCAAACCCGCCTTCATCCTGAACACCGACGGATACTACGACGGCCTCCTGACGCAGATGCGCACCATGATCGCCTCCGGCTTCATGGACGGCGACGACACCAACCTCCTGCACGTCGCTGATACCCCAGACTCCTTAGTGAACACTCTCACCCACATTTCAATGTAAACAGAAAACTTCCCATGCAAGCAGAACTTTTGCCGTCACATCAAGTAGGCGGAGCATAAGTCGGAGGTCGGCTGATGCATCAAAGAAACCGTGGGCCACTGCACCCTCTCTGCATGAAGCCCGGTATGATGTACACACAAAAAGAAGGTGTATCCCTGAGAACCCAGGAATACACCTTCTTTTTGGTGCGGTATGGAGAACCGCGTTAGCGTTTGCACATCAGAGGAACGCTGGAGAAGCCTTCCGGACGGTCGTAGAGCTCGCAGTGGCAGTCGCCGAGATGTTTAACCTTGAAGCCGTTGGCCTTGTACTCCTCATAGTTGAAAGCATTGAGCTCATCGATGGCAATCTGGTGGAACTTGTCAAAATCGGGCCACCACTCCCAGCCGCTGCCAAAGTCGTTGTAGAGGAAAGCGTCGGCGCACTGCTTGCCCAACTCGGGAGTCACATAGAATGCACCCATAGCCAGAACGTTCACGCCGTTGCCGGTGATGGCACGGAACGCTGCAGGGACAGACTCAACAACACCCGCATGCACACCGGGGCACTTGCTTGCAGCGATGTGGATACCCATACCGGTGCCGCAGAAGATGAGCGCACGCTCAAACTCCTTCTCAGTGATCATTGCACCTACGCGGAGGCCGATGCGGTGAAACATCAGTTCAGTATCTTCAGGATCTGAATCTGCCTTGACTCCGATATCGGTAACGGTCCAACCCTTCTTCTCAAGATATTCTTTGATAGCCTCTTTGAGAGGATAGCCGGCGAAATCGGCGGCCATCAGAATTTGTTTGTCAGCGACTTTTTTCATGTCAGATAATTGATTTATTGTTAATTATTGTTTGCTTGTCACAAATATACAAAAACTGCCAGAATTATACCTTACAGTTCCTTAACCTTGATGTTCTTGAAAAATACCTGATGGCCGTGGTCCTGAAGCAGGATATAACCCTCTTCATAATTGCCAAAATTTGGCCAGTCGCGGTACTTGCTGTAATCCACAAGCGCATCCCACATCTGATTGTTGCGCTCATATTCCACAACCTTCTCCCCATTGAGCCAATGCTCCACATGATTGCCGTCCACCACAATCATCGCGTGACGCCAACCATCGGCATCAGCCTCATCCCAGGGGCCGCGCTTTGCGGGAATCAGATCATAGAGTGAAGCCAGGGTGCGATTGCCGTTCACGCCCAACTTGGCGTCCGGGTGATGCTCGTCGTCCAGAATCTGGAACTCACAGCCAATGGAACTGCCGGCGCCTGTGTTCAGGAACGGATCAACAAAATACTTGATGCCGCTGTTGGCGCCCTCAGTGATCTTGAAATCTACCTTCAGGATAAAATTGCGGTATTTGCGGGTAGTGATTATGTCGCCACCGTTTGCGCTCTCTGCACCGTCGCCCGCAAAGACATAAAGCAATCCATCTTCTGTAATGCCCCAGCCACCCTCGGGAAACTTGCCCATGTTGACCGGCTTGGAGCTCTGCCACCCATCGGTGGTCTTGCCGTCAAAGAGGAGCTGCCATCCGTCGGCCACTTCTGCCTCGGTGAGAGTATTTGGCTCTGCGGCGGCCACCATTGCGGCATATTCGCCCCAGTTGGGCTGCTGGCACTCCTGATTGCCAGAACAAACATTTTTGCATTGACGACAGCATGCTGGGGCAATCATCGCCAGGATGGCGACAACTATTATCACTCTTTTCATAACCACTTACATCTTGTAGTATTCATCCCAACCCTTGCGGGGCAGACGGTCGGCGAGCAGGCTGTTTGCAAACGGATCGTTTACGATAGTGTTGCTGACCTTGTCGAACGTAATCTTACGCTGAGTGCGGATGGCAATGATACCCAGGCAGAAGGTCTGGCACATGGGGCCGAACACTTCAAACGGGCTGCGGGTCTTCTCCTCACCTTTGCAGGCCTTAAGGAAGTTTGCATAGTGGTTCGACGGAGTTTCCGGGACCTCGGGCAGTTTGCTTTCCATCTCTTTTGCCACATCGGGAGGGATAATCTGCAGGGGCGCGCCGTGGGTACCGCCGCGGAAGGTGAGATTCTTGCTGTAGATGACCTTTCCGGGACTCAGTGACAAATCGTCTACCGGATTATTCTGGCCGGAGGCCGGAACGTCATCCTGATATATATCCCGCTTGCCGTAGCCCTCCGGAATAGGCGGATAATTGGTCTCGCCGTCATACCATGTGAGGTCCACAGGCGGCATGTCACCGCGGGCGGGGAACTTGAATCGCAGGGTGGTCTCCTTGGGGAAGAAGTAGTCGTTATAGTCGGTAATCTTGAGCGGATCCACCTCGTAAGGGAGACCCAACTGGAGGAATTCGTGGCAGGTGTCTATGATGTGGGCACCCCAGTCGCCCAGTGCACCCAGGCCAAAGTCATACCAGCCGCGCCAGTTGCCGGGATGGTATTTATCGTTGTAATCGTGGAACTGCGCAGTGGTGTTCCAGATGTTCCAGTCCATGCCGTCGGGCACCGGCATTGCCTCGGGATAATGGTCAATTACAGGGTCGTACGGATACCAGCGGCGCCAAGCGTTGAAGAAGGCATCGATGCGGTAAACATCTTTGATGATACCGGCCTCCACCCATGTCTTGAACTGCCAGTAATTGGCCTCGGAATGGCCCTGGTTGCCGACCTGGGTGACCAGGTTGGGGTGACGGCGGGCACAGTCCATCATCAGCTGGCATTCATAAAATGTGCGGGCCATCGGTTTCTCCACATACACATGCTTGCCCTGGTTCAGCGCGAGCATGGTCACGGGGAAGTGTGAGAAATCGGGGATGGCTATGCAGACGGCATCGAACTGGCTGCCATACTCGTCGAACAATTTGCGGAAGTCGGTGAAAACCTTTGCAGCAGGATGCTCCGCGATGGTCATCTGGCTCTCTGCGCTCTTGGGATCGACATCACACAAGGCCACGAACTCGCACAGCCCGGTGGCGTCGAATTCCTGAATAATCTGGCGCCCGCGATTTGCGATGCCGACAGCTGCCATACGGACTTTTTCCGGCTTGGGAGCAGCGGTTGCCTCTTTTTTCTTTTTGCGGGGATCCATCGCTTCCATTGCGTTAAGGCCGCTGGTGGCCGCAATCACGCCGGCTGCACTTGTTGCGCCGACCTGTATAAACTTGCGTCGTGAAATGTTGTTCATGCTATATTCTTTATGATTTTGACAAATACATGTTTGTCAAAGATAATCATTATTCGCGAGAATATAGCAACCTTTCCGGATATCAAACTTGCCTTTCGCGGCGGGGTGAAGCAAAGGCCAGTCCGAGGGCGATGGCACCACCGGCAATCAGGAGCATTATTATGTATCTCGCCCATCCCTGCAGAAACATGGAGAGCCTGACGATGAATTGGGTGCCGAGAGATCCGGGCGCAACGGGATGGAGCATGATAATGGCTGTGATGATGCAACCCAACAGCAACCCTGACGCCAGTGCTGCCAGCAAAAGCGCCCGGCTGCGGCTGCGCTCTGCCGACACAGCCCGCTTGACAGCCTCCACAGCCTCCAGCCGGGAGTTGACCTCAATCATAAAGTTCCCTTCCGCAGGTTCAAGCGGCTTGTTTTCTTTCAAGAATTGTTCTATATCGTTCATATCCTGATATGTTCTTTAAGATGTTTGCGCCCCGACGACAGCCAGTAAAGCACGGTACCGATTGGGGCGTGCATTATGGCCGCAATCTCTTTTGCGGGCAGATCTTCAAAATAATGAAGGACTATTGCGGCGCGCTCCTTCTCCGGAATCAACGCCAGCGCCCGCTGCAGCTCCTCGCGACGGAAAGCGGTGTATTCTCCCTCCGACGAGGGGATGCGTTCCGCTGCCGGTGAGCTGATATCCACCGCCGGCAGCGGAGTGCGGCGGGTCATGTCAATGAAACAGTTATAGGCGATACGGTATAGCCAGGCCCTGAAATTGCCCTTGAAACCGTCGGAATTGATATATGCGCGTACCAGCGCTTCTTGTGCAATATCGTCTGCCCGGGAAGCATCACCCCCGCATAGCGATGCCAGGAACCGCCTGAGCGACCCCTGACACGCCCTCACTTCGGAGATGAACTGCTCCCTTGTCATTCCGACAAATTGTTCTCTTCCGCCTCAATCTCTTTGGCAAGCATCTTCTTGCCAACCATGAACGAGATAAAGAGAGCCACGCCGATTGCCACCATTATTCCGCCAAAAATAGAGAAACCGAGACTTTCTTCCGCATCTAAATCACCTTGGGCAGACATGTAACAAGAGATTACCAAAACTACTGTACCAATGAAAAAAGTAATACATGCTCCTGTGAGTTTGCCAAGAAGCTGACTCTTGACCGTCTTGGTCGCTCTGGCGGGCTTGAAGTAATCTGCATCTATATCTTTGCCAGCCTCGATGGCCTTTAGCATCACCTCAGCCTTGCGATTGGTCTCATTCGTCTTTGCCCTGAGATTGAGCCATACTACAATGATGGGGAGTATTACACAGATACCAATCGGTATGAGCGTATCAAAAAAAGAATTCCATGACATAACATTAATCGTTTAATTGTTTAACCACAGATATAACGCAAAGCTACCATGAATTATTGGCAAATTGTGAAAATAATTATCTTTGACTATATCAACTTATAAAAAGTACACAATGATCAAGAGTGGTGAGAAGATGACGGCGCTGGTGACCGGCGCTTCGCGCGGGATAGGGCTTGCCATTGCCCGCGAACTGGCCGATACAGGGTATAACCTGGCGCTGGTGGCGCGCAATGCTGAGGCGATGAATAAGGTTGCAGGAGAAATTGAGAAGGACTCTCAAGTCCGCGTAAAGCCTATTATCGCAGACTTGGCGCTGGAGGAATCTTATGCCCGCGTGGTTGCGACAACCGTGCAGGAGTTTGGCGGCATCGACCTGCTGGTCAATTGCGCCGGACTGGCACAGCAAGGCAGTTTTACCGAGGTAGAGCCCGCCGGGTGGGACGCCATCTTTGCAGTGAATGCCAAAGCGCCATTCTTCCTGTGCAAAGAAGCCCTACCCTATCTGAAACAATCCAAAAAGCCGATTATCATCAATATAGCATCGGTAGTGGGCTTCAAGGGATACATCCACCAATCTGTGTATTCTTCCAGCAAGCACGCCCTCACCGGCTTCACCAAGGTGCTGGCCAAGGAGGTGCAGCCCTTTGGCATCCGGGTGCATCTGATTTCTCCCGGCGGCGTCGCAACCGAGATGGTCACAAAGATGCGCCCCGACATCAAGGCGGACGAATTGCTGCAGCCAGAAGAGATTGCGGAGATAGTCCGCTTCCTGGTCACCCGCAAAGGGCGCGGCACAATAGACCAGTTCTACCTGCGCCGCTACTCCTCGCTGGCGTTCGATTAACGCAGTTTAAGCACTTTGCTTTCAAACGGAATCGGATAAGTCGATATCCAGACAGAGGGCTTGATCTGGTCCGAGGTGGCAGCCACTGCCCATACCTCCAGGGTCTTGCCCTTCAAATCTTCTGTAAGGGGGTAGTAATAGGTGTAGTTGCCCTCAGTATCGTTGAGCCAGACCTCCCAGCCGTAAGGGTCACAACTGTAAGACGGTGCGCGGTCGGGGCAGCCGTGCCACTGCCCCTCTATCTTGAGGGCCGCCCATGCTCCTTCCCGCTCAAACTTGCCGTCGAGGGCTATGCACAGATAAGCGCCTTTAGGGATCTCGTCAAGGCAGACTTCCCCTTGCCAGGTGTATCCTTTCCAGTTGCCCTCAGCCTCATTCTTCTTTACCCAGTAGGTCGGGAACAGGTTGGTGGCGCGCCATTTAGTGCGGTCCATCGGCGCTCCGCCCCGGTATCCGCGGATTTCAGTGATGCGCATCGGGGTGAAATCGAGTTTGAAATACCGGAAAGGACCTGCTGCGCGCAAATCTACCACTGAACGAATGTCACTTAGGAAAGTTACCGGCTTCCAGCCCTTAAGGTCAGGGGAAACCCATGCCGTGGCCCCCTCCTCTATATAATATGGCAACAGGGAGAACTCGTCGTAGGTGTCAATCTCTATCGAATCCAACTCCGCAACTTCGCCCAGATCCAGGCAGAGCGATGTTGTGAACGGCTTGAAAAAGCCGTCGCGGATGGCCACAGAGAATGATGTGTTAGGGTCGTCATCAAACATAAAGCGGTCCCAGCAGTCGCGGATTGCAAACGAACGCTGGTTGAAAAGGGCGTCGCGCGCCGCCTGAACCTGCGGTATGGCGGTGGAGCCGGAACGCTCCAGGGATCGGAGTTCCAGGGCATTGTTATCTGCCGCATAGGTCATGGCATCGTAGATGCACTGCCCCTCGGCAGGGTATTCCACCCGCTGCATATCCGCGAGCTTGCGATGGTACTCCCGCTTGAGCGGTTCGCCGGGGAACTTCACCCTGAAAGAACCACCCCGCGCAATTGAAGCGTTCGACCTCCCGTCCAGAGTGGCATTGCGGAACCTTACAGCACCCTTCTCCACCTTTGCGGTGTATGACTTGCCCGGCATACCCAGCAGCTTGACTTCCACCTCATCCCCAACCTTGTCATTTACAACCTGATACGGTATTCCGCTTAGCGCCACTTTGTCCTTCTCCGGGACGGTGGTGAGTTTTATAAGGGCTGCACGGAACGGCAGCACCTCAACCTCTATCGTTTTTCCGTATGCATGACTGCCAAGGTCATAGATATAAGGGTGATACTGGCGGACCTTGACTTTAGAAGCCTTCTCCAGTCCGATGGATTCGTCCAGACGGACGGTATATTTCACCGGCTCCCAAGTGAGGTTTCGCAGGGTCAGGAAACGGGTGGAGCCGTCTCCACGGCTCAAAGCCTCGGGGCCATACTGCTCCTCCGGCAGCCTGAACCCGTTAACCAGAATGTCGCGATACTGGCGGTGAAGATTGTAGATGAATGCCAGCATCGGATACTCATCATCGCGCAACAGCCAGGGGTTTGCATATATCTGCGGTGCCATTATCAGCTCCCGGCCGAATGCCTGCAGAATCAGGTCATCCTCCCAGTAATCCAGGCAGGAAGAGAGGCAGACGCCATGATCTTCCGTCAGGCGGGTGAGATTCTCCGGCGCCTTGCGCGAAATGGCCTGTCCGCGATGGTGCGGCGCCGTCATCGTGTTGGTCATGAAGACATCAATATAAGTCTCATCACCGCCCAGCAGGTAGGTCGTGGAATATTTTGTTCCCGGGCCAAGTTTCAGGCGGTGGTTCAGCAGCACAAAATCGGGACGCAACTCCCTCACTTTTGCCATCATCTGCTCAAAATAGTCGTATTTGGACGGGCGGAGCGGGCCGCATACACCATCCATCTTGAAGAGTCCCAGATTGTAATCGCGGACAAACTCCCAAACCATGTCCATACGCTCCGCTGCCTCCTCCGGTGTATCGCCAAAACCGTCGGGACCGCCCCATACACCCAGGCTTGCGCCAAAACCCGCCGCCTTGTCGCGGATGGGTGCCAGGCCGTGGGGATATTGATTTTTAAAGCGTTCAGAGCGGGTAGAGCCGTAGAAATGACGGCCGTCCAGCATCCCGGCATCAAAAGCAAAGATGTCCAGCTCCATCCCGTAAGTATCATGCAGCCACTGGAAAAAGTCCAGCTCGGCATAGGTCTGCTCTTCACTGGGGCCCTCGTTGGTATGGCTCATCCATGTGAAATATTCCGCCTTGGAGGGGGTCTTTTCGTCCGCCCCTGCAATGGGATAATCTTGTGCAAAAACATACGTGGAGACCATCGTAAACGCCATTACGGCAAAAAGAATCTTTTTCATAGCATGGTACTTATGTTCTCCAAAGGTAGTGAGAATGCACCATTATCACGAATGTTTTTTTGTTTGACTTGGAAGAATAGTTACATTTGTGGGAAATTTCTAACAAGTATAACAATTATGCAAGAGAGCGACGGCAAATACATCTTCGGAGTTGTGAAGGTGGGTGACAAAGGGCAGGTCGTGATTCCACGCGACGCCCGCAAGCTTTATGGCATCAAACCTGGCGACGCACTGCTGGTTCTGGGCGACCAGAAGGGTATGGCGATGCTCAAGACGGAGGTCTTTCAGGCCGCAATCGACCAGGCCATGGAGGGGCTTCAGAAATGAGAAAGCATTGGATTGACAATTTGCGCTGGGTCACCGTACTGCTGGTGCTGTTTTACCACGTAATCTATTTTTATAATAACAAGGGGGTCTTTGGAGGCATAGGCGGCTTTGGCGAATATCCTGAGTATAAACAGTATCAGGATGTCGTTATGTATATCCTTTATCCCTGGTTCATGCCGCTGCTTTTCCTGCTGGCCGGCATAAGCGCCCGCTACGCGCTGCAGAAACAGACGGCTAAGAAGTGGTTCTCTACCCGCACCCGCAAGCTGCTGGTTCCCTCCACCATCGGCCTGTTTGTATTCCACTGGATGGTGGGGTATTTCAATACCGTCGTGGCTGCGAGAGAAGGCACGTTTGGCGAGATGCCGGCTGTAGCAAGATACCTGATGTGTGCAGTCAGCGGCACCGGCCCGCTGTGGTTCATACAGGTGCTGTGGGTGCTCTCCGCCCTGCTTCTGCTGATTCGTGCAATAGACAGCAAAGACCGCCTGTGGAGCGCCTGCGGGAAGTTCTTCGGAGGCGGGGATGGCAGCAAGGGGCGCATCGTCTTTATTATACTGCTGGGCGTGCTGTTCTGGCTTGGCGAGCAGACCCTGATAAAGAATCCCCGCCCCGAGTCGCTGGACGGCCTTTTGAACCTTTACAAGCCGTTGTTCTATATGGTGCCCTTCCTGATGGGATACTTCGTATTCTCCCACGATTCTGTTCAGGAGCATGTCAAGAATGCATGGATTCCGATGCTGAGCGCAGCATGTGCGGCCGGCGTGGTGCTTATTGCAACCACCTTCGGCCAGGACAACACCTCGCCGCAATACCTCGGCAACCCGCTTAACTGCCTGTACGGCTGGCTGGCGTGCCTTGGGCTGATGGGATGGTTCAATGCCAAATTTGACCGCACCGGCAAGTTTGCAGGATATATGACACGCTCCAGCTTTGGGCTATACATTATCCACTATCTGGTGATTGCAAGTATCGGCTATATGATGAAACAATATACACAGCTGCCGCCGGTGGCGATGTACCTGATACTGACCGTCGCCGTATTCACCCTCACCCCCCTGATTTACGAAATCATCCGCCGCATCCCGTTCATCCGCTGGTGCGTCCTGGGAGAGAAAAAGCAGCTTCATGCCTGATAAACAACATATACAGAAGACCAACGCCGCCAGGTTGCTGGATGCTGCCGGGATAGAATATGAACTTATCCCGTATGAGGTGGATGAGAACGACCTCGCGGCAGGTCATGTAGCCTCGCAACTTGGCGAGCCGATAGAGACTGTGTTCAAGACGCTGGTGCTGCGCGGCGACCGTAACGGCCTGTTTGTGTGCGTGATGCCGGGCGACATGGAGGTGGATATGAAGGTTGCCGCAAAGATATCCGGCAACAAGTCGTGTGCGATGATCCACATGAAAGAGTTGCTGCCCGAGACGGGTTACATCCGCGGAGGATGCTCCCCCATCGGCATGAAAAAGCCCCTGCCCACCTTCATCTACGAATCCGCCATGCTCTACGACCACATCTACGTCAGCGCCGGTATCCGCGGTCTCCAAATAAAAATCAACCCCGACGACCTCATCCGATTCGTCGGGGCTGGAATATATCCGATTTAAACCTTATTGCTTATCCCGCAGTGCGTACACGCCCCGGGCGGTCCAGACGATAATGGTGGACATGATCCAGCGGGAGAAAAGGATGACCCACCAGATGCCGCCGGCCAGCGAGAAGAGGAGCAAGTCTTCCAGATTGCTGTGAGAGATGCCTACGTGCAGATTGACAAGGTCGATATCGCGGCGCGACAGGCGGCCGCTCTGCGCCTCCTGCATCATGGCCGCACCGCCGTAGGCCAAGCCTATCACATTGGCTACCAGCCAGAAAAATGCGCACTTGACGGGCAAACCAAACACTTTCATAAGGGGAGAGAGAGCCTTGGATATGGGCTTGATGGCGCCCGAATCCTTTAGAATCTGCTGCAGTATGCTGAGCGAGAAGATTATGCACGTCATCTTGAACGCAAGCTTCAGCATTCCGGTAAGCCACGCGAGGAATTGTGTCCAGAACGGCTCTGGCGACGGTGCGGCGGCGGCCGATGCAACAGCCGTGGAGCCCAACTCCGGCAGCAACAGGTTCAGCAGGAAGCCCATCAGGATGGAGACGCAGGTGCGCAGGACAATCACGAGCGCCGCGCTGGTGCCGGTCTTCTTCTGGATGGTCACCTCAACCGGCATATTGTGGGCACAGAGGGCCATCACCGCCAGAATAGTCATCTGCCTGGTATCCAGACCCATTGTGACGCCCGCCGCAATGGCGCTGTAGCAGTTCACAAAGTAGCCCGACACCCACGCCAGCGAAGCGGCCCCGGGGAGCCCCAGATGCTTGAAAAGAGGTTCAAGATATACAGACAGCCACGCAAGTACGCCAAAATACTTGAGCAGGAAGATTACAAACGACACGCCTGCGGTGATCTCAATCATCCACAGGCATATCTTTGCAGCATCCGGGAGGGCCGTCTTTACCGAACCCCAAAGATTCTTCATAAGTTATTTGTGACGGACTGCAAGTTCCTCTTCTATATCCTTCAAGCAGAAGCCCATCTGCTCGCAGAGCACCATCAGGTGATAGACCAGATCGCCCGCCTCATAGAGGAACCTCTCTTTGTTGCCGTCAACAGCCTCGATAACGGTCTCCACAGCCTCTTCGCCCACCTTCTGGGCAATCTTGTTGACACCTTTGGTGAAGAGGTGGGTGGTGTAGCTCCCCTCGGGCATATCGCGGTGGCGCTGCTGGATGCAGGCCTGCAGGGTGCCCAGGAAGCCCTCGTTCTCGCGGGTGTCAAAGCAGGCGGTGGTGCCGCGGTGGCAGGTCGGACCATCGGGATGCGCCTTGATGAGCACGGTGTCCGCGTCACAATCGGCATACATATCCACTACATGCAGATAGTTGCCGCTGGTTTCGCCCTTGGTCCAGAGGCACTGCCGGGTGCGGCTGAAGAAGGTTACCAGAGAGGTAGAGACAGTCTTTTCAAAGGCCTCCTGATTCATGTAGCCCAGCATCAGCACCTTGAGGGTGTCTGCGTCCTGAATAATTGCCGGCAGCAGGCCATCGGCACATTTTTCCAACTTGAAATCACTGAATGTCATAATCTTACAGGTATATTTTGTTTTCTTAATTCTTGTTTGAGGGTCGGGATTGGTATCTCGCCGCTGTGAAATATAGATGCTGCCAGGGCGGCATCGGCCTTGCCCGCAGTAAGCACATCCGCAATGTGTTGTATGCAGCCCGCACCGCCGGAGGCGATAATAGGTATGGAGAGCGACTCTGCCAGGGCGGCGTATGTCCCGCAAGGATAGCCGTCGCGGGTGCCGTCATGATCCATGGAGGTGAAGAGCAGCTCCCCCGCCCCACGCTCCTGAGCCTCACGCGCCCAGCTGAAAAGGTCCAGATTGGTGGCATTGCGCCCGCCGTGTGTAGTACACATCCAGCGGCCGTCCACCACGCGCGCATCTATCGCAATGACAACAAACTGCGAACCGTATTTGCCGGCAATGGCGTCTATCAGGCCGGGATTATTGATGGCGGCGGTGTTGACGCTGATTTTGTCGGCACCGGCATCCAGCAGGCGCGCCGCATCGTCTATGGTGGAGATGCCGCCGCCCACGGTAAACGGAATGTTAATTTGTTCCGCCACCCTGCTGACCAGGTCGCAGAAGGTCTTGCGCCCCTCTGCCGAGGCGCTGATGTCAAGATAGACCAACTCGTCGGCACCCTCCGCGGCATATCGTGCGCCCAGCTCCACGGCATCGCCCATATCGCGCAGCCCCACAAAGTGAATCCCCTTCACGGTGCGGCCATCCTTGACGTCAAGGCACGGAATTATGCGTTTTGCAACCATCGTTCGATATCTTTGAGAGTGATACGGTTTTCATATATCGCCTTGCCGACTATAACTTTGCGAAGGCCCTCCTCGTTGAGGCGTTCGATATCTGACATAGAACTGATGCCGCCCGAGACTGTGAAGTCTATTGAGCCGTAGCGCTCCTGCAGGTCTTTGTAGAGTTCAAACGCCGGCCCTTGCAGCATACCGTCCTTTGAGATGTCGGTGCAGATTATCTGGGTGACTGCGGCAAAGCGCGCAATAATATCGTCAATTGTCATATCCACAGCCTCTTTCCAGCCGTTAATGGCGACCTTGCCGTCTTTGAGGTCGGCGCCCAGAATCATTTTTGACGGGCCATACGCCTCGAGCCAGAGGTCGAACAGTTCTGGCTGACGGGCAGCGACGCTCCCTGCAATGGCGTATGTCGCGCCGTAGTCAAAGACCGCCTGCAGAGCATCGGTGCTTTTGATGCCGCCGCCAAACTCAATCTCCAGGTTTGTGCGGGTCGCAATCTGCTCCAGGGTGGCGAGATTCTGCGGGCCGGCCGCCTTTGCACCGTCCAGGTCGACCAGGTGCAGGCGCCTTACGCCCGCCTGCTCATAGGCCTTTGCCATGTCCAGCGGCTGCGCGTCGTAGCTCGTCTTGCGCTCATAATCGCCCTCCGAGAGGCGCACGCAGCGGCCTTCAATTATATCTATGGCGGGGATAATTTCGATCATAACCATTAAAGATTTACTAACCTCGAACTCAGTGCCGATGAGGCCCACGCACATTCTCTATAACGTAACCCCCACCTTAAATTCCTCCCCTCGGGGGAGGAACTTACCATCGCCCTTCGGGCTCCAAAATCGGCTAACCTATTTTTCATAGCGCGAGAAAATTCTTAAGGATCTGCTCGCCCACAGCGCCACTTTTTTCGGGGTGGAACTGGCAGGCGTAAAAGTTGTCGCGGCTCAGTGCAGCGCTGAAATCGATGCCGTGATTGCTGATGGCGATGGTGCTGGCGCAGACTTCAGGGTAATACGAGTGGACAAAGTAGACGTAATCGCCCTGTCTTAGGCCGGCGAAAAGCGGCGAGGAGAAGCCGTTTGCTCCCTCCTGCGGTTCCCGCAGGCTGTTCCAGCCCATGTGGGGAACTTTCTCGGCGGGGGTCTCCTTGAAGCGGCGCACCTCGGCGGGGAAGATGCCCATGCAGCGGGTATCGCCCTCCTCGCTGCCGGCACACATCAGCTGTGCACCGACACAAATGCCCAACACGGGCTGCTCAAGTGTCGGGATGAAATCGGCCAGGCCGGCGTCCCGCAACGCCTGCATGGCGCATGAGGCCTCTCCCACTCCGGGGAGTATCACGTGCGACGCCTCGCGCAACTGCCCGCGATCGGCCGTCAGCACAAAGTCGGATGCTCCGACGCGACCCAGCGCATTCAAGACAGACCGGATATTGCCCGCATCATAGTCTACTATCGCTATCATAACAATCCTTTGCTGCTGGGGAGTTCGTAGTCGAAGGGGTTGCAGGCGACTGCCTGGCGAAGGGCACGGGCAAACGCCTTGAACACCGCCTCGGCCAGGTGATGATTGTTCTCGCCGCGGGCGCGGATGTGCAGGTTGCACTGCATCGCCTCGCACAGCGACTTATAGAAGTGGCGGAACATCTCGGTGGGGGTATCACCCACGTATTCGCGGGTAAAGGGGACCTCCCATGAGAAGTCGATCCGGCCGCCGAGGTCCATCAGCACCATAGCCTCGCATTCGTCCATAGGGAGGGCAAAGCCGTAGCGGCCGATGCCACGCTTACTGCCAAGGGCCTGGAGCAGAGCCGTTCCAAGGGCGATTGCCACATCTTCCATTGTATGGTGTTCGTCAACCTGCAGGTCGCCTTTGGCCTCAATCTGAAGGCCGATGCCGGAGTGGTGTGCAATCTGGTCCAGCATGTGGTCAAAGAAGTTCAGGCCGGTGGAGATGCGGCTCTCCAGGCGGCCGTCCAGATCTACGGTGACTGTGATTTGAGTCTCCTTTGTGTTGCGGCTGATTGTTGCACGGCGCTCACCTTTGCGGAGGAATTCTGCGATATCGGCCCAGGAATAAACCTGGCAGACCCCGCCCTTAATATCAGCCTGATTGCCGCCAGCAACATCTAACAGGATTGCACGGCATCCGAGATTTTCCGCCAACTTCATATCTGTCTCCCGGTCGCCAATCACATAGCTGGCCGCCAGATCATACTCTCCGGAGAGATACTTCCCGAACATTCCGGTGCCGGGCTTGCGGGTGGGCTTGTTATCCTCCGGGAAGCTGTCGTCTATCAGTATATCATCAAATTCGACACCCTCGCCGCGAAGCGTGCGCAGCATCAGCTCCTGCGGCCCTATGAAACTTTCGTATGGGAAAGAATCGGTGCCGAGGCCATCCTGGTTTGTGGCCAGGACCAGCTCGTAATCCAGGCCGGCGATGCTCTTCAGCGCAGAAATCGCCCCGGGGATAAACTCAAACTTATCGAACGAATCGACCTGCTCTGACGGCTGCGGCTCCACTATGATGGTGCCGTCGCGATCTATAAATAATGCTTTCTTAAGACTCATACGTCTCTATGGCTTTTAGCAGTTTTTCATTTTCAGAAGGGGTTCCGACGGTAATGCGGAGGCACCCTT
The DNA here is from genome assembly GCA_017614715.1 of Bacteroidales bacterium. GTDB lineage: Bacteria > Bacteroidota > Bacteroidia > Bacteroidales > UBA932 > Equibacterium. The sequence goes on from JAGABI010000024.1 coordinate 79,110, forward strand.
CGCAGAGCGCCACGCTGCTGCGGTCGCGCACAATCAGTCCGCCAGCAATCAGCGCGTTGTAGAGCCCGCGCGGGTCAACTACCTTCACCAGAAGGAAGTTGGCGTCGGAGGGATAAACCTTCCGCACACACTTGAATGCGGGCAGCAGCCCCGCCAGGCGGTCGCGTTCCGATATTATCTCCTCCACCTGGGGAGTAATGTCTGCCTTGAGGCGGTCCAAGGCAAGGGCAAGGGTGTCGGTGCCGATGTTGTAGGGATATTTCACCTGCCGGAAGAGCGAGATGATGTAGGGATTGGACATCGCCAGACCGATGCGCAGGCCGGCAAGACCCCACGCCTTGGAGAGGGTCTGCAGCACGATGACGTTGTCGGACTTCTCAATGAGCGGCAGCACGCCCGGTTTTGAAGAGAAGTCTATGTAGGCTTCGTCCACCACCAGGATACCGCTGAATGCCTCCGCGAGAAGTTCTATATCAGCCACATCGAAGGCATTACCCGTGGGGTTGTTGGGCGAGCAGATGAACATCAGTTTTGTATTCTCGTCAACCTGGGCCAGCAGACGCTCCACCGGGAGGGCGAAAGTTTCGGGCTCCAGAAGTACCATCCGGCACCCGACATTGTTGATGTCGGCACACACGCTGTACATGCCGTAACTGGGGGCAATCATCACGGCGTTGTCGCGGCCCGGTTCGCAAAACACCCTGTAACAGAGGTCAATGGCCTCGTCGCTGCCATTACCCAGGAACAGCCGCTGAGGGGCAACACCTTTGAGTGCAGCCACTTTTCCCCGCACCGCCTCCTTCAGGGAGGTGGAAGGATAACGGTTTATAACGTATGCACCGCCCGACTCGGAACCCTCATCTGAGTAGGGAGCGTCATAAGGATTCTCGTTGGCATCCAGCAAGATGCCCAGCGAGCCCTTATACTCGTCACGCGCTGTGGAATACGGTGTCAGGGCAGCTATGTTTGCTCGCACCAGCTTTCTGATGTCTTTCATTTGCCAAGACGATATTTGACGGCAGCAGCGTGGGCATCCAGACCTTCCGCCTCTGCCATAGTTGTTATTGTCTCTCCCAGTGACTCAAGACCTTCGCGGGTGAGCTCCTGATAGGTTATCGAGTGCATGAAGCTGTCCAGGCCGATTCCGCTCCAGGCACGGGCAAGGCCCATTGTCGGGAGGGTGTGGTTGGTACCCGATGCATAATCGCCGGCGCTCTCCGGAGAGTAGTTACCAATGAACACACTGCCCGCAGCGGTGATTTTTTCCGCCACCTTCCACGGCTCCCGCATAGAGATGATGAGATGCTCGGAGGCGTACGCATTGGCAAAGTCAATGGCGGTTTCACGGCCGTCAACAACAATTATTCGGCTGTTTTCCAGCGCCTTGACTGCGATTTCACACCTGGGAAGCAGCGCCAGCTGACGCTCAACTTCTGCCGCTACAGCCGATGCGAACTTTTCGTCCTGGCACACCAGGATGGCCTGGCTGTCGGGGCCATGTTCTGCCTGGGAAAGGAGGTCCGAAGCCACAAATCCCACATTGGCGCTCTCATCGGCTATTACCATCACCTCAGAAGGGCCCGCCGGCATGTCGATAGCCACCCCGAGAGCCGTCACCAGCTGCTTTGCCTTGGTGACATAGCGGTTGCCTGGGCCGAATATCTTGCTCACCGGAGCGATGGTCTCTGTGCCAAAGGCCATGGCGGCGATTGCCTGGGCGCCTCCAAGCGAATAGATGGTATCCACGCCACAGACAGAGGCGGCATAGAGCACGGCCGGTGCAACCTTTCCGTCACGCCCTGCGGGGGTGCAAAGCACAATCTCGCGGCAACCTGCAATCTTTGCAGGGATTGCCAGCATGAGCAGAGTAGAAAACAGCGGGGCACTGCCGCCGGGGATGTACAACCCGACCCTCTCTATCGGCAGGCTGCGTCGCACGCAGCGCACCCCGGGGAGAGTCTCCACCTCAACCTGCGCAGATTTCTGAGCCGAGTGGAATGCACGGATATTGGCCGCCGCACGTGCGATAGCCACTTTCACAGCATCGCTCACCTGAAGCGAAGCAGCTGCAATCTCTTCTGCCGACACAGCAAAAGAAGCGACCTGCCGGCCTTCTACCTCCTTTGTAATATCTGCCAGCGCCGCATCGCCACCGGTGCGGACACGCTCCAGGATGGCGCGCACACGAGCCTCAATCACGCTGTCATCTGTCTCGGCGCGCTTGCAAAGCTCCTTCCAGAGGCTCCTTTCAGGATTTAATATTATCTCCATCAGTCAATTACTTTATCGAGGTGAAGCACCAGAATACCCTCTGCACCCAGTGCCTTGAGCCGCTCAATCTTGTCCCAAAGCTCGTTCTCCAGCACCACGCTATGCAGCGAGCACCACCCCTCCGCAGCCAGCGGCATCACGGTTGGCGAGCGCATAGCCGGCAGTATCTTCACCGCCTCGGAGACCTTGTCGGTGGGGAGATTCATAAGGATATATTTCTTTCCGCCGCTCTCCATCACTGCGTCAAAGCGGAACAGCATCTTGTCCAGAATCGCCTGTTTCTCTGCCTCCAGGCCGTGGCGGGCAATCAGCACCGCCTCACTGGCAAGCACCGTCTCCACCTCTTTTAACCCATTGGAAACCAATGTTCCGCCAGATGAAACTATGTCAAATATTGCGTCCGCAATGCCGGCTGCGGGAGAGATCTCCACCGACCCCATAATCTTGCGGATGTCGGCCTTCACGCCGTTTGCAGAGAGCCACCCGGAGAGCACATTGGGATAAGAGGTGGCGATGCGCTTCCCCTCAAAAAATTTTGGGCCGGTATACTCCTGATCCTTTGGGATGGCCAACGACAGGCGGCATGCGCCAAAGCCCATCTTGCGCACCACAACCACATCTGCCCCGGTTTCTGCGACCTCGTTGAGACCGACAATACCCAGGTCTGCACTGCCACTGGCCACTACGCCGGGAATATCATCGTCGCGCAGGTAGAGCACCTCCAGCGGGAAGCCGGCAGCGCGCGCCAGGAACTTGCGTTTGAGTTCGTCTATCTTAATGCCCGCCTCGCGCATCAGCGCCAGCGAATCTTCGCTCAAGCGACCTTTTGACTGAATTGCTATTCTAATCATACCTTACATATTAAAAAGACTTGCCTCAGAACAGGTCCGGGCAAGTCTCATATTACTTAAAAATTCGCACACGCCGAACCTAAATCACCTGGAAGTGATGATGATGGAGGGTATGTACAAACGAAAAAACCATCTCTAACGTTGTTTCAACCGCAAAGGTAAAATAGTTTTTTTTTATTACAACCTGTAAGCAACAATTTTTACGGGACCGAGCAATCCGGAGGGCTGGAGAGGACTCTCTGCGCTCCATGGATTAACGGTCATCCACACCTTGCGTTCTTTCTCCGGCAGGCGCATATCACCCACGATACGGTTCTGCCAGTTGTTGACCACCTCCACCTCGACGGTGTTGATACCCTTCTTGAGCGCATCTGTGATGTTTACCCTGAACGGAGCCGTCCATGCGCCGCCCATCTCCTTGCCGTTGACCTTGACCTTGGCCATTACCATAACGTTGCCCAGGTCGATATATATATCGGAGTCGGGCAGGTCAGAAAGCTCAAACTGGTTGCGGTACTGCGCCGCCCCGGAATAGTACCTGATACTGTCGTCTGCAGAAGCAGTCCAGTCAGACAGCGTATCAAAACTGATTTTTCCCTCAGGTCCGCGACGGGCGGTGTCAAAGGTGACCGTCCATCCGGCAGCGAGCTCGCAAAGCTCTGTCTCAGAGGGGTAATTCTCTTTGTAGCTGCGTCCTTCCGGTTTCTGGTCACAGAATACCACGAAAGAACTCTCCAGATCGCGGAGTTTCAGGAAGACGGTGGTGGATGTTCCGTTATCCTCAAACTGAGGCAGGGCGCGGATCTCTCCGGTGAGCGGATTCCACAACTGCGGGGCACGGCCGCTTACGCGGAAGGTTGCGTTGAACTCCACTGGGATTGCAGCCTGGTTTGCCACAAAATAGATGTCACCTTTGTCCAAATGGCGGTGGATGAACTTAATCTGGGCGCCGGGATTGTCCTTAACCAGAAAATCGGGTTCTATCCCCTTCTCTTCAAATACCTTGGCTAGCGATACTCCGTCGGCATAGACTGTGCCGAAGCCATACTGTACTGCCTGGCGCTGGTTGCTACCCCAGAGTTCGCCAGCAAGACTCTTGACTTTGGCATCGGCATCGGGGTAATTCTTCAGGCTAGGAGAAGCTTCAGGGGCAGGGCCCAGTACAGTGAGACCGTCGGATACCAGTTGCTTGATCTTGGCAAGTATCTCTGGACGCATCGTCTGCTGGCGCGGCAGCACCAGTACCCCGTAGTTCATGCCGTCGGGGAGCATCAGGCGGCCGTTCTTCATCCTGGCATCGCGCAAAAGCACCTCCGCATTGATATAGTCAAAAGAATACCCGTCCGGAAGCGCGGGGTCGGTGACACCCGTCATCTTGGGGGCGTCTTCGCCAATGAAATATGCGGCATCGGCCACATAAAGGCCCTGCTGGAGCATCAGGTTGCAACGTTTGATATAGCGGCCAAAGACATCCATATGGCTGAACCAGATGTTCTTGCGGTTGAATTCGTTGCCGAACCATGCGTCCACGCCGGGGTTGCGGTCTTCATACGGCTGCTGGATATAGAGATGCAGCAGGGTGCTGTTGATGCCCTCTGTAAAGAACCTGTCCAGACGCTGCTTCATTATGCGGGGATAGCGGCTGAACACCGGGCCGCCGCTGGTGCAGCTCTCCGCCCATACCTTGCGTTTGCCGTAAATGTGCGCACAGGATGATGCGGCGCGGTTTTCTATGTCTCCCAGCGACCCCTCGCTCCAGAATTCGCCCGCCACCTCGTCGCTCTGGCCGCCGTACATCAGGAACTCTCCGGGGAAGCCCCAGTGGCCGTAGCACTCCAGCCAGGTGCTCAATCCCACCTTGTGGCTGGCCTCGCGCAGGCCGGCAACATAATCATAGGCAACCCTGTCGGCAATCAGGCGACGCAGGTCCCAGAGGAAACGGTCGCTGATATCACGGTTGCCAACAACCTTGCCGCTGAGGGCAGGGAGATAGGGGGTCGGATCGTAACCGTATTTCTCTACAAAACTATCGGCCATATCGTCGGTCCAGTCCATGCCGCCCGTCTCGTAACTGTCCTCCACCACAACCTTGAAGGTCTTGCGATCGTCTGCCGGGATGCGGCGCAGAATCTCGCCGATAAAGTTATCAAAGTGGTATTGTATGAGCTCTTTGCTCATCTTGTCAATCTCCAGGCCGGTCCCTTCCGGAGATGCCGGGGCGTTGGTCTGGCCGGTGGTGCGCATGGCAAGGCGGGAGATTGTCCAGCGACCCTTGGGCGCATCCCAATTGAGCACATCACCGTCCATCTTGTCGGTCAGGTCAATGACCTTGGCCGGGTCTATGCACGATGCCTCGGGGGCCTCGGGCTGCACGGGCCACATATAGGCATCCCACATAGGCAGCGGTGTCTGGAACATCTTGCCCAGCGTCTTCTCTGCATAGCGCTCAACCATGGCACGGGTGGTGAGTTCCACATCCAGGATGCCCGCTCCAGGCTCTGCCAGCGACAGGCGGAAGGTTTGCGCGTCGGTCTTGGGCAGCGCCACAACCAGCGGTGCATAAGGGAGATAGCCCACGTTTACGCTGGGGTTGCTGCGGTCTATGTCAATATCCAGAAGTTTCTGCCAGGAGTCGCCCTCTTTGGCCATCAATTCGCCTCTGGTGATTATCGCAGTACCGGCATGGGGAGTGATTACCAGCGACTTATAACTCTCGCCAGACTGACCGTCAAAGATGGTCTCGCTCCGTTCGCCGTTCTGCTTCACCACCGTTGCCTTCACGCTGGAGGCTTCAATCGCGGGATAAGCTATCACCTTTACATCTGCCATGGCGTCGGGGGCAACCTTGTCAAGGGTGACCGAGATGCTGCCTCCGTCGGACTCTATGGTCTTGTCCACACAATCCAGATAACGCATACTCTGCTCAGGTGCGACCCAGGGCCCTCCCGACTGGCTCCAGCCGGGGCAGTTGAAGATACCTATCTCAATTCCAAGCTCAGAGGCGGTCTTGAGGGCAGTGTGCATCACCTCCCACCACTCGGGGGTAAATATCTTTATTTCACCCCAGGGGAGGTCGGCTGTAACGTTGCCTATGAACGCCCGGTTGATTCCCACCGACTTCATGGCCTGCAGGTCCTTAACGACGCCCTCCTTGGAGATATTGTCGTTTACCCAGTACCAGTACACCGCCAGCTTCATATCGTCCGGCTTCTGGAAACCTTTCTGGATAGTCTTGAAAGATTCGTTGGGGCCGAACGCAGTGGGGTCATTGAATTTGGTTATTGAAGATGTGCTGTGGGAACAGCTGGATGCGGTATTTGCCAGGGCAAGTGCGCCCACAGCTAAAGCCGCCGTTACTAAGAACGCGATATATGATTGCTTCATTGAAAATTAAAAAATGTGTGTGATGTTCTGGCAAATTTAGGTAATACCGCGTTCCATGAACCCGGTGCCAAAGCTGTCTTTTCAACAAGTTATGAAAACGGCAATTCCTTTAGACTGTTCGGGACTACGGGTGTCTGAAATAATTCTTACATTTGTGCATGATATGCGGAAGTAGTGTAACGGCAGCACGCAAGCCTTCAGAGCTTGATTCGGGGCAATTCCAATGTCCAGGCGCGGGTTCGACTCCCGTCTTCCGCTCTGCCGATGCGGGCATAGTGTAATGGCAGCACACAGGTTTTCGGGGCCTGATTGCCGGTTTCCACCCCGGTAGAGGAGGTTCGATTCCTCCTGCCCGTGCGATAATACTGGGGCGCTGCCCCAAACCCCGCCGCTTCGCGCTGGCTATTGCGCAGGCTTGCCCGCGCGCGCTACGCTATCGCCTGATGGCGATTGTTACCGGTGACCACGACGTTTGTCATGACAGAAGAGTACATAAACTTGCCGCGGGTGCGCGGGCATATCAGGGGCAGCAACGACCTCACTTACAATGAGGTCCGCAAACTGTTTTCGCGCGCAAGGCTGCGAGAAGTGCTCACCCACAGTTCTTATTACAAAGCGCCCGGCCGAGGCAACAGCCGCTGGGTCTTTGCCGGTATGTTCGTGTTCAAGGGACAGGTGGCGGAGGTGCTCCACAACTATTTCACAGGCGACGGCACCCGCCTCCAGCACATCCTGGGCAACCTTTTTTCCAAGGAGCGGCTGGAGCGGATGTTCGAAGAATGGAAACTGGCAAAGTTTGTCCGCGCCGGGGACGGATTCGACATCCAGGGCCACCGTCACATTTTTGTCTATGCCCTGTTCGGCTATGTCTCCTCTCTGGACGAAGATGTCCGCAACTGGTTCATCTCCAAATATATCCTTGCCGACGACGTGAAACACCTGTTCACCCACCGCCGCCGCAACCGCGACCTCCTACATCAGGCCGACGAGATTGTGCGCCAAAGCGACGGGCGGCGGCTCTCCCTGCAGATGGAGCAGACCGCCGATGGACTTCACATTGCTCGGGCGGTGCTCTCCGACGGAACCATCCTTTGCGAAGCCACCAGCAAAAGCTGGCGCTATGCCCGCACAAAGGTTACCAAGATGGCGCTCAACCTTCTGGCGACCCCCTCCCGCAAAGCTCTGCTCGCCGATACCGGTTTTCAGGAACGCGAAAGGGAGCGACTGGAGCGAGAACGTGAAGAACGCGCCGCCGCCATACGCGAGCGGGATGAGGCCAGAGAGGCCCTGCGCGCAAAAAGGGCAGAAGAACGTGCCGCGATAGCCCGCCTGAAAGACATCAAACGCCGTCAGAGCCAGGCCGAGGCAAAGAAGAGGCGTGCAGAAAACGCAGCCCGCGCCGCCGCCAAGGCCGCCAAGGAGGCCCGCCCCATGAGCGCCCGCAAACGTCGCCACCTGGAAGACAAAAAGAAATAAAAAACCCCAGGCTATTTGCCGGGGCGGCTATTACTGTACTGACTTAGTGATTTTTAATTCAATATCTGGCACTTTTCTTCATTGAGTGTCTAATACACATACATCAAATTCAGCATCACGGCTTCATCCATATCTAAGCCATGATTCTTTGTTCCAGTACCACTTGATATCGTTATTGGCAACTATAATAATTGATTTGTTGCCTTCATTAAATTCATATTTTTTTCATTCGTATTCAAATTGTACTCACTTACCGATGTAACATATTCATGGACCACTGGGTAATTCAACTTCATTTTTATTAAATTGTAATTTATCTAGTTTGCTAGATTGTAATAATTCATTTTTTAGCAGTTTCTCCATATCAATAAAGTATCGCTTTCATCAATCTACCAATTCTCAATTTGTTGTTTCGTCTTTATATTGAAATGTTTCTTCTATAAGATAATTATTATATATTATCGTCATTGCATCTTCTGCTGTAATACCTGGATGACTGGACATAACAACATCCACAGCGTTTCACGATATCCCACTAGCTACCGCAGTAGGGAATGAAGCAGTTGTATTATAATCAATACTACCATTCGACATAGTTAATCAAATCATCGCCATTAATAAATTTCATTTATCCTTTTCAAATCATGCAGGCATAGCACTTTTTAATCATCAATATGTACCATAATTAGACGAATAATAATTATAAGATAACCATGATGCACTATATCCAGTTACAGTAATTTTATTATTCAAATTACTATTAATAGAACATGACTTATATCTATTTCAATTTTTAATATTTTCATTATAGACTGTCCAATTTTCACCTCGATTACCATCAGAACAAACAAGCACAACATTAGGTTTTTCTAGTATCCTTCTTTGAACTGCTGTATGTGTATTTTCATTAAGTTGCTTCCGAGTATCTCATCATCACGTATCCGCAGCACAACTAATCATAAAGAAATCATTAGGATGTTGGTTTATGTAGTTTTCCAAATTAGTCCGCGTATCATCATATCACTTTATAGGAACATCTGGACATAATATTCTTATACGATGAGATCATTCAAGTGCATGATCACTTCGATCTGTATATTGTCATATATTTTCTACTCCATTTGCATTTGTAGTTTCTCACATAATAATGTGTACCCTATTAGGTTGCTTAGACCGATTACATGCAGCATATGAAGATAACAAATGTGGATATATAAAATCCTTCATCGATTGTGGTAAGGTATTGTATCGAGGATATTTTTCATCTATGACATTAGCTGTTTCTATAGTTGGTGCTATATATTCACATCATTTGATAGTTAATGTATCCGACCTAGCTTCTCTAGTTTCTCATGATTTTCATCTAACCGTGAAAATGATATTACATGTTCATGGGTAGCTTGGCGTATAGTGATGTGGATCATTTATCTGAGTACGTTGTCCATCCATCTCTATCTCTACTTTGACTAACTCCACTCCATCAGCGAAAGTGATGCCGTTGAGTAGATCTACTTCATTATCTACTTGTATATTTAGGTTATTGAGAGTTTCTAATCCATAGATAGTATCATTCGTGATATTGATTTCTACGTTGCTAGATTTTCAGGATTCGTCAGTGACCGTGAGAAGTAGCGTTCCAGCCTGATTGATGATATCTCACGATTTGATTTCACTTCCATTTCGTTGAAGTGATACGTTGCAGTCCTCGGTGCGGTCATCACTTCGTGATGCGATTACTTCATCTCAAAGTATGAGTTGGCTATCTGATATACTGACTGCTATTCATCAGAAAATATTCATTTCAGAAGCTTTCAGGTCGATTTCTGGAGCATTATTGATTATGTTTAACTGAATATTAACGGAAGAAGATTTTCATTCTCCGTCAGTTACAGTAAGCGTGAGGATACCTTCAGCATTTAGAGTATCTCCTGATTTGATTTCATTGCCATCCAATTTGAGAGAAATTGAGCAGTTTTGAGTTTTGTCATCGGACCAGGAAGCGACAGCTTCATCTCAAATGATTAGTTGATTTCCATCAATAGACACAACTTTTCATTTAGAGACATCTATTTCAGCAGTTGTCAGATCGATTTCAGGAGCGTTATTGATTATGTTTACTTTTACTGATGTGGTTTGTGTATTTCCAGCATCATCTGTTACGCTTATCGTGAGCGTTCCGGCTTCGGAGATGGTGTCACCTGATTTAACCTCGCGGGTCTCTCATCCTTCAGGGGTGAACGTTACGGTCACTGCGCAACTGGTTGAGACATCATCCCTCCAACTGGCAGCCTTCTGGCCGCCGATGATAAGATTGTTGCCGAATACGGTAACCTCCGCACCCGCTATTACATTGAACTGGGTCGATATAACGGTCACCTCTGGAGCTGTAGTGTCCTGCTTCTTGCAGCCAAACAAGACCATTGCCGCCAGCAACAACACCAGCAGCATACGGCCCGTCCTGTATGTCTTATCCCTGAAGAAAAGTGTGCGTCAGTACATAATCTTGCATAAACTTAAGCGAAAACCCTGCGGATATGCTCGGCACGGATTAAGGATCTGAACCTTGGCGGAACGACGCTCTTTGTGGTGCCCATCGATGGGCGACAGCCTTGCCGACTTGCCTCCATATCCCTATGGAGCATATTACGGCACACTTTCTATTCCCCGCCCTTGCACTCGCCGTTCCCGAACAGTCCTCTCGTCGCGGACGACGCCCTGAACGCCGATAAACGCTAGTCGCCGCCGCCCTCCCCCGGCACATACCCCGGACCTCCGCCCGGTTAAACGTTAACAAAGATATGCAATTATGATTAGCGACACAAATAATGGCGAACCATTAGATGTATCAAGGACGAAGGCGGTTATGGGCGGTATCAGAGAGAAAAGAAGCGCTAACGGTTCTAGAGACCGCTTTAAATGTAACCTTGCCATAACCAGCCGCAAACATGTTGTGTACGCTTTCGATACTGACAATTATTTGTACTTTTGCAATACATGAGGGCATAGTGTAACGGAAGCACACAGGCTCCCGGGGCCTGATCGCCGGTTTCCACCCCGGCAGAAGAGGTTCGACTCCTCTTGCCCTTGCTATTGTATTGACATATACACTTTCGGAATTATTTAATTATTGTGTATATTTACGAATGAATTAATAAAAATATTTCCCCAATGATTAAACCAAAAGAAATATCAGCCATTAAAAATGGCAAATTAAATGCAGACTATTTATTGGATAATTATCCGATAAAAACACTCGTTGAGGATTTGGTTGAAATAATACGTAAATCAGAAACGCCTGGAGTAGCCAAGCCAATACCTATTTCAAGGGAAGATCTCGATAGAATTAATGGCCTGTTTCGTATTATTGGATATGAATCCAACGGGCAACCCACAAAAAGAGGCCGGAAAAAGATATCTGAAAAATAAAGAAATCGCTATTCGATTTGAATAGCGATTTCTTTTTCCATGCTGAGACCGTTCCACTGGTCGTCGACGGCGAGCATTTTGCCAAGGATTGTCTGGCCGAACGAGTATCCGTATTTGCGGAGGATCTCTCCATTTATCCTCCACTCCAAGTTCATAGGATTCTGAGATTTAATTAAGGATGCATTTTCTTGGTTGTACGGTATCCACTCTCAGTTAATTTTGGCTTCAGCTCATGGGATTGCGAATATTACTCATTTATAGTATCATTTATTGAGGGAGATAGTTTGTCATGGTTGAATAGGTGTTGGTAGGTCCTCAGGCATGAGATATTTTTTGAAAAATCAGGCTGGATTGATGAGTTGGAGTTCTTGAGTGTCTCAATTAAATCTTATATAATCTGTGAGAGCGGTAGATCTAACCATTTCCAGTAGTTGGTCAACATCTTCAACTTCAGCAAACATCTGGAAGCACAAATCCATTATGGCTACATTGAAGTAATTGCTAAGTGATGTTGAATATTTTCAATTATTTCTATATCCTTCTGCATAAATTTCATCTGTTGTGTATAAATGTGTGGGGAATGTACGTCCTGAGAATAGTACGTTGTTTGCAAATCATATTGGGTATTTGCTGCTTTCGGCTGCTTCATTTGTTTGGTCTATATCTCAGTCGGCTTCTGTAGCTATTGTTACTAATAGGTGTATATTTGGTTGTGTGTTTTTATCTGAATTACTAAGTGAGGCTAAAGAATATCGTCCATGTTCATCTGCTTCGTATTCTCAATTGTAAATTTTGTTTCTAAGACTTCAATTATGGGTTTCAAGATTTGTTCATGCAGCAAATATAATGAAGTTTTTTGATTTACATAAATCTATTATGTCTTTTTTAAGCAGTGTGTTTTCGTAAGATGTTTTATTACTTGCTGCAGAATATGTAGAACTTCAAAATATGTTAATTGTGCTTGGGTTGTCTTTTATGTAATCACTCATGGTTTCTTGTCGAGATTTTTCGAAATCTCACAATAATAGTTTAAAGTTGGTATGATTTACTAATTTATTTAAAATGTAATATTCTGTGTGGGCATGTTCATTTGGTTTTAAATATCATTGAATGCCCATCATTTCATAGTTGCTAAATCATGTGGGTATTTCTCATCTCATCCCAGTATTGAGTCTACTCATCAATTGTTGATATTCTTCCTTTGAATGAGGGCCAGCACCATATTCTCGCATCATGTCTCTAATCTTAGTAGCTTCAGCTACCCTGAGATGTTCTATATGTTCATAGGCGTTTTTATCTCCATATTCTACTTGTCATATAATAGGTAGTATATCTACTGGTTTAATATTAGTTATTTCTGGGGCTTTATATTCTAGTGGTTTGATAGTCAAAGCATCCGATCTAACTTCTCTAGTCTCTCATGATTTTAATTTTATCGTGAAAATGATATTAAATGTTCATGGGTATTCTGGTGTATAATT
>JAGABI010000025.1 GCA_017614715.1 Bacteroidales bacterium
AGGCTCTCCAAACTCGTGCGCAGCGCCATCGCCAATTGGGAATCCAAGAACGAGGACAGCCGCAAGGAACTTGAGAATGGCAACGTTTACATCCAGACAATCATGGTAGATGAGGGTCGCACGCTCAAGCGTATCCGCACCGCCCCCCAGGGTCGTGCAGCACGCATCCGCAAGCGCAGCAACCACGTTACCATCGTTCTGGCAGTCAAGAATCAAACCGTAAAGGAGGAGGCATAATATGGGACAGAAAACTAACCCTATCAGCAACCGTATAGGTATCACCCGTGGTTGGGACTCCAACTGGTGCGGTAACTACCCCGAGCGTCTCAAAGACGATGCTCAGATCCGTGAATACCTCAACGCCCGTCTGCAGAAGGCTTCTGTAAGCCGCATCGTAATCGAGCGCACAATGAAGGTGATCACCATCTCCATCCACACCGCCCGTCCCGGCATCATCGTCGGCAAGAACGGCGCAGAGCTCGAGACCCTCAAGGGTGAGGTTAAGAAGATTTGCGGAAAGGACGTTCAGATCAACATCTACGAGGTTAAGCGTCCCGAAGCTGACGCCAACATCGTTGCCAACAACATCGCACGCCAGATCGAGGGCCGCGTATCATATCGCCGCGCCATCAAGATGGCTGTCGCTTCCACCATGCGTTCCGGCGCCGAGGGTATCAAGATCCTCATCAGCGGCCGCGTAGGTGGCGCCGAGATGGCCCGCAACGAACTCTACAAGGAAGGTCGTACCCCTCTGCACACTTTCCGTGCAGATATCGACTACGCACTTGCAGAGGCTCACACCAAAGTTGGTGTCCTCGGTATCAAGGTTTGGATTTGCAACGGTGAGGTCTATGGCAAACGTGACCTCAACCCCAACGCAGGCGTAGCAGCTGCTTCTAACGCAGGTGAACGCCGCGGTGGCGAGCGCCGTGAACGTCGCGGTGGACGTGACGACCGTCGTGGTGGCGAACGCCGCGGTGGCGACCGTCGCCCCCGTCGTGACGCTGAGTAATTATCCAAGCGTTAAATAGCAATAAAGCCGGCCCTCAAAGCCGGCTTTATTGTTTATTATCATCTTAATCATCCGGGCACAAAAAAACCGGCCGTCTGCGGGCCGGTTTTTTGCGGTAATAAAGATTCGCTTATTCTGCGGGGGTCTCTGCGGGGGCCTCAGCTGCGCCCTCTTCTGCGGGAACAGCCACGGTGTTTGCAGGGAACTCGGGTTCACCCTCTGCAGGAACTGCCTGCTGAATCTGATTCTCGATGCTGCTTGCAGAGCCGCTGGAGGGCTTGGGGGTGAAGAAAGTTGCCACAACGCAAAGAACCAGCACGACAGCGGCCAGAACCCATGTGGTCTTCTCCAGAAAATCTGCAGTCTGACGAACGCCGAAGGTGGTGTTGCCTGCAGCAAAGTTAGCTGCCAGTCCGCCGCCCTTGGAATTCTGCACAAGCACGATAAGTGTCAGAAGCACGCTGGCTACCACGATAATTACCGAAAGTGTGATATAAATAGCTTGCATATTATTGAATATTATTTGTTTCTGCTCTATTTAGGGGGTGCAAAGTAAGCACTTTTTTTGCGATATAACAAATTTATAATACTCTACCACTGTGCCACCGACGCATTGAAGATATCCTCCACGAGGGTTTCGATAATCTCGTCGCACAGGGAAGCCTCCACCTCGTCCAGCGAGAGGTCTGCGTCATAATCCTGATATGCGGCAAACGACTTCTTTTCAAAACTCTCTTCCGGATGCTTGAAATTCTCAAAAGTCGCCTTGCAGGTCACCGTGAGGCGGTTCTGGGCTGCTGTCTCGTCTTTGGAAACGCCCTGCGCCTTTACGTCATAAGATTCTACCGTTACCACAAGCAGCAGGTCGCCGTCCATCTCCACCTGCTCCAGGCTGGTGAGTTTTTTGAACTTGTCCTTCATGGCCTCGGTGAGGTCGTTGGCCAGTGCGGGATTCACCTTCATCGCGTTGTTCTCCACCGGTTCTATGGTGATGGTATGCACGTCGGGACGGATGGATGTGCCCGAGAACGAATAGATGCCGCACCCGCCGGCACAAAAGGCCACCGCCAGCACCATAATAACTTTCAAATATCTTGTCATAACCCCAATTCTATTACTCAAGTTTCGCATCTACCTTAATTCTTTATTTTGAGCGGCAGGTGGTATGCGAAACTTTTTCCTACCGCACATTCTTTTATGTTTGTCCCCAACCCTATATCCCTTCCCCAGGGAAGGGACTTTTTCCAACGCCTTACGGCTCTAAACAGGTGTTTCGCTAATTGCGAAACCCCAATTCTTTAATTTTCCGGTATAGCGTACGCTCTGAGATACCCAGCTCGGCCGCAGCCTCCTTGCGGTTGCCGTGGTGCTTCTCCAGCGCCTTCACAATCAACTCCGACTTCTTGTCGTTTATGGAGAGGTTCTGGTCTGCATCCTGCTCCGCCGGGGATTCAGGTTCGTGGTAAACCTCCTGCACCGGCTGCTCCTCTACCCCGACCGGCTCGTATGGATGCACCTCGGCCGCCTCGCTGCTCTCCACAATAAGGTTGGAATGCTGCGGTATGAATTTCCCGCCGGAGGGGGCCTGCCCCTGGGCGTCCAGGCGGGCCTTGAGATTCTCTATATCCTGCTTGAGCTGCATTATCATCTTGAAGATGATGTCGCGGTCGCTCATATAATCGGCAGAGGCACTGCCCGCCAGGGCGGGGAGCGAAATGTTGAGGTCGTTCTGCAGATACTTCTCCAGGGTCCGGCTGTCTATTATGCGCTCCGTCTCCATCACAGATATGCGCTCCGCCACACTCTTCAACTCGCGCACATTACCGGGCCAGCCGTAATGCTCCAGCTTTTCCACGGCATCCGGGGTAAGCCGGATGGCGGGCATCATATACTTGTTGGCAAAATCCAGGGCAAACTTGCGGAACAACTTGTGGATATCCTCCTTACGGTCGCGCAGGGCCGGCATACGGATAGGGACCGTGTTCAGGCGGAAATAGAGATCTTCGCGGAACCGGCCCGATTCGATGGCGCGGCGCAGGTCAATGTTTGTGGCGGCCACCACCCGGACATTGGTCTTCTGTATCTTGGACGACCCGACCTTCATGAACTCGCCCGTCTGAAGCACGCGCAAAAGGCGCACCTGGGTGGAGAGGGGCAGCTCAGCCACCTCGTCCAGAAAGAGGGTGCCGCCGTCGGCCTCCTCAAAATAACCCTTGCGCGTCTCCGAGGCGCCGGTGAAAGAACCCTTCTCGTGACCGAACAGTTCGGAATCTATAGTTCCCTCCGGAATAGCACCGCAGTTTATAGAGAGATATACGTTATGCTTGCGGGGGCTGTTATAGTGGATTACCTGGGGTATGAACTCCTTGCCTACTCCGCTCTCTCCGGTGACCAGCACAGACAGGTCTGTCTTGGCCACCTGCAGGGCAATGCCGATGGCGCTGTCCAATGCGGCAGAATCTCCGATAATGCCAAACCGCTGCTTTATGGATTCAAAATTCATAGCTGCGAATTTACAATTTTTTCGCCACATGTTTTTGATAATTATTATATTTGCCCCAAATCAGAAAGAAAAACAATAACAATATCAACTATCAATTTATGAAGAAGCTTTTACTTATCGCATTTGCCTGCCTTGCAGTGATTTCCTGCAACAAGGTTTCTAAAATGGCCGACCTCGCAAACCTCGTCAAAGTCGAGTGCGACCCCGAGATTCTTGAGGTAGTAGCAGATAATATCGACGCTGACGTCACTGTTACCTTCCCCGCAAAATACTTCCACAAGAAAGCCATCCTCGAGGTGGTTCCCGTTATGAAATTCGACGGACAGGAAGTTGCCGGCGAGCCCTTCGTATATCAGGGCGAGAAGGTTATGGACAACTACAAGACCGTGGGTAAAGACGGCGCAAGCATCACCGAGCATGTCCAGTTCAAATATGTTCCGGGTATGGAGAAATCCGAGCTCGTAGGCCGCGCTACCGTTAAGTATAAAAAGAAATCATGGGCATTCCCCGAGGATATCAAGATTGCAGACGGCGCAAACACCACCTATATGCTGGCAAACAAGACCGGCTCCTATGCCGCTGCTGCCGATAACTATCAGGATGTTATCCCCGAGGAGGTTGAGGCTCAGATCCTCTATCTCATCAACAGCGCAAACGTACGCTCCAACCAGCTCACCTCCGAGTCCATCAAGGAGTACAAGACCGGTGTCAAGGATGTGATGAAAGACGACCGCCGCACCATCACCGGCACCGACATCATCGCCTATGCATCTCCCGATGGTCCCGAGAAGCGCAACAACGTCCTTTCCGACCAGCGTGCCGCTTCTGCAAAGAGCGCATTCAAGCAGGTATCCAATAAGCTTGAGACCGGTGGCGTGACTACCCGCAGTATCGGTGAGGACTGGGAAGGTTTCCAGGAGCTGGTGAACAACTCCAACATTGAAGACAAGGACCTCATCCTCCGCGTCCTCTCCATGTACAGCGACCCCGATGTCCGCGAGCGTGAGATCAAGAATATGTCCAGCGTTTACGGAACTCTTGCAAAGGACGTTCTCCCGGAACTCCGCCGTGCACGCTTCGTGACCAACGTTGAATTCCAGAACTACACTGCAGAAGAACTCAAGGCCCTGGTTGAGGACAACATCGACATCCTTGACGAAGAGGCCCTGCTCCGCAGCGCAACCCTCACCGACGATCAGTCTGCAAAATTGGACATCTACCATCAGGCTATCAAGAAATACGACAGCGACCGCGCTAAGCTCAACTCCGCTTGCATCATGCTTGATCAGGGCAAAGATGCAATGGCTGAGACTTTCCTCAAGAAGGTCAGCGACACCGCTGTAGAAGGGTATAACAATCTCCGCGGCGTGCTTGCACTCCGCAACGGCGACCTGGCAAAGGCTCTCGATTTCTTTGAGAAGGAAACTGGTGACGCCAGCAAGGTCAACCTCGGTACCATGGACATTCTCAATGGTAACTACGCCGCTGCCGCCAAGAAACTCGCTGGCACCGGTGACGTAAACGAGGCTCTTGCATATATCCTCAACGGCGACCTTACAAAAGCTTCCAGCCTGCTGAAAGACAATGATTGCGAACTGGCTGCCTACGAGCGCGCCATCATCGCAGCACGTCAGGGCAAGGCTTCCGTCGCATTGTCGGAACTTGCTAAAATCAAAAATAGCAAAGATCTTAAAGATCGCGCAGAGAATGATATCGAATTCGCCAAGATTAAATAAAGTTTAGAATTATAAGCAGCAAAAAAGGTCAACTTCGTAAGTTGGCCTTTTTTGTTGTCCAGAAGTACTTGTAACATTATTTTTTCTTTGTTACAAAAAATACGGTACATTTGCGGTTCAATTTGACAGAATGCTGCGTCACACATATACATACGATAAAGTATTTCAACTGGAAGCGGGCGGATCGCTGGACTCCCTGACGATTTGTTACCATACCAGCTGTGAAACACGCGGTGACCGCCCGGTAATCTGGATATGCCACGCCCTTACCGCCAACTCCAACCCGGAAGAGTGGTGGGACACGCTGGTGGGCAAGGGGTTGCTGTTCGACACCGACAAATACTATATCGTATGTGCCAACATTATTGGCAGCTGTTACGGCACCACCGGCCCCACCACGTATGCAAAGGCCCCTTTGCGTAACTTCCCGCTGGTAACCATCCGCGACCTTGTGAGGGCCCACGACCTGCTGCGCGAACACCTGGGGATAGAGAAGATAGACCTTCTGATTGGCGGCAGCAACGGCGGCTTCCAGTCGGTAGAGTGGGCGGCAAGCTTCCCGGACCGGATAAAGAACCTGTGCCTGATTGCGACCGGCGCAATTGTAAGCCCTTGGTGCACAGCCACCCTTGAGGCGCAGCGCATGGCCATCAAGGCCGACCCGACATTTGATGCATCCAAAGATGCCAGCGGCGGGGCTGCCGGCCTGGCAGCGGCCCGGAGCATGGCCATGGTGACATATCGTAACTACGAGGGGTACGGACGCACCCAGGCGGAGACAAATCCCGACTTTCTGATTGCCAACCGCGCCGTTACATATCAGCAGTATCAGGGGCAAAAGCTCTGCCGCCGTTTTGACGCATATTCTTATTACTGCCTCACGCTGGGAGTAGATACCCACAATGTGGGGCGCAAACGTGGCGGAGTGGAAAAGGCGCTTGCGGGTATAACCGCAAAGACACTCTGCATCGCAATAGACAGCGATATCCTGTTCCCGATAGCCGAGAGCAGGCGCCTTGCAGACGCCATCCCCGGCGCAAGCCTTGAGATAATTTCATCTGACTTCGGGCACGACGGATTCTTGCTCGAACACGAACAGATTTCTAATTGTATTAATAAACACTTCGATCTATGCAAGTTTTAAAGTTTGGAGGTTCATCCGTAGCCAATGCCACCAACATGAGCAAGGTGGTAGAGATTGTGACGAAGGCCGTCAGCAACGACAAGACTATTCTGGTAGCATCTGCAATCAGCAAAGCTACCGATACACTTATCAAGATTGGCCGAATGTCAGAGATGGGTGACATGGGATACAAGGATATCCTTGCCGAACTTGAACAGAGGCATCATCAGATCATATCAGAGCTTATCCCGCAGTACTTCCAGAACGACATCAACCACGAGATTTCCGAGCGGTTCGTGCAGCTGGGAGGCATCTGCGACGGCATCTGCCGCATCCGCGAACTCACCGGGCACTCCCTTGACCTTATAATGAGTTTTGGCGAGCTGCTTTCCACCCGCATCCTGGCGGCAAAGTTCACCTCGATGGGCGTCGGCTGCAAATGGGTCGATTCCCGCGACATTATCAAGACCCGCCACGAGCAGGGTCAGAATGTAGTTGACACTGAGGCCACCAACCGCAACGCACAGGATTACTTTGGCGGCAGCAACGCCAAACTGTATGTGATGCCGGGCTTCATCGCCTCCGACGCAGAGGGCCGCACCACTACCCTGGGCCGCGGCGGCAGCGACTATTCCGCATCTATCCTGGCTGCAGCCATCGGCGCCCGCCGCCTGGAGATCTGGACCGACGTCTGCGGTATGATGACCGCCGACCCGCACATAGTGCCCGAGGCCAAGACCATAGAGCACATCTCCTACCGCGAGGCGCTGGAACTCTCCCACTTTGGGGCAAAGGTGGTCTATCCCCCTACAATCCAGCCGGTTGTGGGCAACAATATCCCCATTCTGGTAAAGAATACCTTTGACCCGGAGGGGAAAGGGACCCTCATTGAGAGCAATCCACCCGAGACTGCCGGAAACATAAAGGGTATCTCCAACAGCGACAAGCTGGCCATCCTCTCCATGGAGGGGAGCGGCATGGTGGGCGTTCCCGGCTACTCCAGCCGCCTGTTCGACGCCCTGGCCAAGAACGATATAAACATCATACTGATTACCCAGGCATCTTCCGTCCACACCATGCTGGTGGTAATTGACGAGAAGGATGCCGCCCTGGCCAAGAAGGCCGTGGACGAGACCTTTGCATACGAAATCAGCCTCAAGAAGCTTGAACCGCTCAAGATTGAGCGCGGCTTCTCCATCATCTCGCTCGTGGGCGACGACATGAAGAACCAGTCGGGCGTTACCGGACGCATGTTTGACGCGCTCGGCGGCGAGGGGATCACCATCCGCGCCATCGCACAGGGCTCTTCAGAGCGTAACATATCTGCAGTTATCCGCACAGAAGACATCAACGAGGCGGTCCGCGCCATCCACGACGAGTTCTTCAGCGAGTATCAGCACACCCTGAACCTCTTCATCGCCGGTTATGGCAATGTGGGCGGGCAGCTGATCAACGTTATCAAGGAGAACGGCGTGGCCATCAACATTGTGGGTATCTGCAACATCAACGGCAAGTTCTTCTGCAAGAACGGCCTCAACCTGGACGAGATTGCACCTGCATTCGCGGCTCTGGACCGCAACGTACGCATAAATACCGGCGACTTTATAGACGAGGCCATAAAGATGGCCCTCCCCAACTCGGTATTTGTGGACTGCACCTCAGATATAGGCATTGCAACCCACTACCCCTCCATCCTGGCGGCCGGCATCAGCGTCGTGACCTGCAACAAGATTGCCAACTCGCTGGATATGAACCTTTACCGCCAGATCCGCCGTTGCGCGGAAGAGGGCAAGGCTTCCTTCTATTACGATACCAACGTGGGTGCCGCCCTGCCGGTTATCCACACTCTCAAGCAGATGGTAAGCAGCGGTGATACCGTGGAGCATATAGACGCAATAGTTTCCGGTACACTGAACTACATCTTCAGCGAATACGGCCAGGCCACTTGCAAAGACTCTTTCTCCACCATCGTGCGCCGCGCGAAGGAGCTGGGCTTTGCAGAGCCCGATCCCCGCACCGACCTGCAGGGCATCGACGTGATGCGCAAGGCCATAATCCTTGCCCGCGAGACTGGGGCCGAGGTCGAGGCAGAGGATATCGACATCAAGGGCTTCCTCCCCGAGGAGTGCCTCAAAGGGACCGTGGACGACTTCTTCGCTACGATGGAAAAGAACGAAGCGTACTTTGCAGGGCTGCGTAACGACGCCCTCGCAAAGGGTGGCAAGCTGCGGTATATGGCAGAGATCGAGGGTGACAAGGTGGCCATCGGCCTCCGTTGCATCACGCCGGAGCACCCCTTCTTCAGTTATGAGGGGACCGACTCCGCAGTGTCCATCGCCACCAAGTTCTACCCCTATCCCGTCGTTATCAAGGGTGCCGGCGCCGGTGCGCGCATCACCGCCGGCGGTGTTTATGGAAATATTTGTCTATGTAGAAAATAAAAAGGTATATCGTCATGAAACAATATAAAGTTGCAGTTGTAGGGGCTACCGGTCTTGTGGGTAGCAAAATGATAGAAGTATTGGGTGAAGTCAATTTCCCCGTAGGTGAACTCGTACCGTGCGCATCGGAGCGTTCGGTGGGCAAGAAGGTGACCTTTGGCGGCCGTGAGTGGACCGTTGTATCGCTTGCCGACGGTGTCGCAGCCAGGCCCGACATCGCCATCTTCTCTGCAGGAGCGGGTGTCAGCAAAGAGTGGGCTCCCAAGTTTGCAGAGGTTGGCTGCCGCGTGGTGGACAACTCCTCACAGTGGCGTATGGATCCCACCAAAAAGCTGGTGGTTCCCGAGATCAACGGCGACGTGCTCACCGCAGACGACATGATTATCGCCAACCCCAACTGCTCCACCATACAGATGGTGCTGGCGCTGGCACCCCTGCACGAGCGCTACAAAATCAAACGCGTGGTGGTATCCACCTACCAGAGCGTTACCGGCAGCGGCATGAAGGGTATCCACCAGATGCTGCGTGAGCGCGGCGACAAGTCTGCCCAGGACCTGCCCAACGCCTATCCCCACCAGATAGACCGCAACGTGCTGCCCCACATCGATGTCTTCCTGGACAACGGCTACACCAAGGAGGAGATGAAGATGACCAACGAAACCGTGAAGATATTCGGTGACGAGAGCATAAAGGTCACCGCTACAACCGTACGCGTTCCGGTAACCGGCGGCCACAGCGAGGCTGTGAACGTTGAGTTTGAGAAGGACTACGACCTGGCCGATGTAAAGGCAATCTTTGCCGACGGGAAGGCTCCGGGGTGCGTTCTTTGCGACGATCCCGCCAACAATGTCTATCCCATGCCTCTGGATGCGTTCGGCCGCAACGAGGTATTCGTGGGGCGTCTGCGCCGCGATTTTTCTGCACCGAACTGCTTGAATATGTGGGTGGTTGCTGATAATCTCCGCATCGGCGCAGCCACCAATGCGGTCCACATTGCGCAGTACCTTATCCGAAACATCCTGAAATAGTCCGGATTTTTCTTTAATTATTGTAAAATAATCTTAACTTTGTCCGATGTTCGCACGCCTGCGCGCTGCGAGAATTGGACAATCTTAAGATTTTACAATATGAAATTATCATCTCTTTGTGCGAGCCTGCTGCTATCCGTACTTGTGATGACTGTGGGTGGCGTTAACCCCGCCCACGCCAGCAACAATCTGCAGGGCCGTACAATCACCGTTACCGTCACCGACAACCAGGGTCCCGTACCGGGCGCAAATGTCGTTGTGATTGGCCAGCAAATTGGCGGTTCTACCGATGCCGACGGTGTAATTACCCTTGCCAGAGTACCAGCTAACGCCACTCTTGAGGTATCTTTCGTGGGTTACATCACGAAGAAAGTATCTGTGGGCAACAAGTCCAAGATTCAGGTTTATCTGGAAGAGGACAAACAGAAAATTGACGAGGCGGTGGTTGTCGCTTACGGTCACCAGAAAAAGATTACCGTGACGGGAGCCATCGAGCAGGTGGGACACGAAGAACTCATTGAGACCCAGGTCCCCAACTTTGCCAACGCCCTCGCGGGCCGTGTTGCAGGTCTGACGACCATTCAGGAGAGTGGCCAGCCCGGACGTGACGACGTGACGGTTTACCTCCGCGGTCAGGGTACCTCTTCCGACAACACCCCGCTGCTGCTTATCGACGGTGTGCCGAGTGACGGCCAGGCCGACAAGCTGGGTATGCTCAACGTGAACGAGGTGGCCAGCGTAACCATCCTGAAGGATGCCGCATCCACCGCAATCTTCGGTACCCGCGGCGCAAACGGTGTAATCCTGATTACCACCCGCCGTGGTGAGGCGGGCAAGACCATACTCAGCGCACAGGTTACCTCCAGCGTGGCTTCACTCCACTTCCCGTGGACCAGGGTTAACTCATGGGAACACGCTGCATTGCGTAACCAGGCCCGCGCCAACGACGGTTTCGGCCCCGACTTTACCGATTACCAGATTGCCAAATTCCGCGAGCAGAGCGGCGACCCCTTCTTCCCCAACCGCGACATGTACAAAGAGTCGATTGCCAAATTCGCCCCCACCGAGCGCGTCGAACTCAACATCTCCGGCGGTTCCAAGAAGACCCGCTACTTCACCAGTGCAGGTATCATTTACCAGGAAGGTAATACCAAGATCCTCCCCCGCAAGGTGCTTGGCTACAACGCACAGTTCGACATGCTGCGCTACACCATCCGCAACAACTTTGACTTCAACCTCAACGAGAATCTGAAGATATCCCTCACCCTCTCCATCTACTACCAGCGCACCAACGAGCCGGCCGGTGGTACAGGCGTGTTTGACACCGCCCTGGGTACTCCGCCCACCAACCCCGGTCCCCTTACCGTTGCCGGTTACTTTGACTCGGAGGGGAACGAGGTTCCCGCAGGCGTAGTGGTGGCAAGGCAGAATTCCAACAACACCTCTGCCTGGGCTATCGTAAACCGTTCCGGTTACTACTACAGAACCACATTCAGCTTGCTCTCGCAGGCAACTGTGGAATATGACCTGAGCAAATTTATCAAAGGCCTGTCGGTATCGGCCAATGTGGCATACAACGACTTTGCCGGAGGTAACCTCTCGGGCGCACTCCAGGGCTACGACGCCTATTCATATTATCAGGCAAAGACCCCCGGAGAGAAATCTTACTACATCGCCACCGTCCGCAACTCTAACGAGACCTTTGCTATCGGCGAGCGCGCTACCTACGGTAACCAGATGCTTCAGATACACCTGCGCGCCAACTACTATCAGCAGTTCGGCGACCACACCGTGAGCGCAATGATTTTTGCACAGGCTGAGAACAAGATGAGCAACGTGATGCACAAGCTGAATCCTGTGCGTACGTCACTCCCTTATAAATATGCAGGTATATCCGGCCGTGTAACCTGGGACTACAAAACCAGATATCTGGCAGAATTCGATGCCGGATACAACGGCAGCGAGCAGTTCTCCCCCGAGAACCGTTTCGGTTTCTTCCCCGCATTCTCTGCAGGATGGGTTGTAAGCAACGAGGATTTCTTCAAGAACAATGTCCACTTCTTTGACGAGTTAAAGTTCCGTGCTTCCATCGGTAAGGTAGGTAACGACCACCTGCCTGGAGAGCGCTTCCTCTACTACTCCACAGTGAGCCGGTACGATTCCGGTATCTCCGGCACCCTCTATTCCGGCAAAGGTGTAAGCATCTCCTATCTCGGCAACCCCGATATCAGCTGGGAGACCGTCCTCAAGCAGAACTATGCAATTGACTTCCGCTTCTTGAAGAACTTCAGCGGTAAGGTCGATGTATTCTTTGAAAGCTGCGACAACCGCGTATTCATGCCGGCATCAATGCCTACTGCCAGCGGTCTTGCAGCAAGCAGCATCCCTTACCAGAACATCGGTGTCACCAGGAACAAAGGTATAGAGTTGGAACTCAACTGGTCCAAGGAGTTCAGCAAGAAGTTCCGCATGAACGCCGGCGGACAGATTTCCCACTCCCGCTCCAAGATTGTCTATTGCGACGAGGTCCTGCTGGATGAGAGCTACGCATACCGCAAGCGCACAGAGGGCTTCATGCCTGGCCAGCAATGGGGTCTTGCCATCGACTACGATGACGAATACGGATACAAGAACGGTTACATCAACACCCCTGAACAGCTTGAGAAGGCCAAGGAGATGTACGATATCGGTACCCCCCGTCTGGGTGACTTCCTCTACCAGGATGCCAACGGCGACGGTCACATTGACGACCGCGACCTGGTGCCCATCAAGCACAGCTCCGTACCTGAAATCAGTTTCGGTTTCAACGTCGGATTCCAGTACAAGCGCTGGGGCGTATCTGCACAGTTCAACGGTATGGCCCTCGTATCGGCTTACCGTATGGGTCTCGGTGTTTCCGAGCTCAACAATGCCGGTACCTATACCGACTATCACCTTCAGGCATGGACCAAAGAGCGCTGGGCTAACGGAGAAAGGATTGAATATCCCGCCCTCTCTACCTACACCAACGTCTCGCTCCGTGCGAACGACTTCTTCATCAACAACCGCTCCTACTGCCGTCTGAAAAACCTCCAGGTTTCATACCAGATCCCGCCGAACAAACTGTTCCGCACCCTGGGCGTAGCCAGCGGCAACATCATCGCCTATGGTAACAACATCTTTATCATAGACAACCAGAGAGTGAAGGCGGTGGATGCCGAAACCAGCGGTTCCTCAGTATCCTACCCTCTGAACCGCACATATCAGTTGGCTCTCAATATCAAATTCTAATCGGACAAGACTATGAAAAACAGATATTTACTCGCATTTGTGACATTGGTGCTGTCGCTGTGCTCCTGCAATAAGGTATCCGATTGGCTTGAGAAGCAAGATACCGGCGACCTCCAGTACGATGACATCTGGGCCGACTACAACTATGTTGAAGGTTGGCTTAACAACTGCTTCATGGGCCTTCCCGGCTGCGGCTGGTGGTGCGCCGGAGGCGAACCCCTATGGGCCCTGACCGACGAGGGATGGTCTTCTCTTGATGCCGCTACTACCGCTTCCCACAGTGTATATGACGGCAACTTCAGCACGACTAACGGATGGCCCGGCGGACACAACCTCTATGTTGGAGCGCTCTACCGCATCCGCAATATCAACCAGTTCCTGCACTATATAGATCGCCCCGAAACCCCGGTTTTGACTGAAGAGGGTCGCCGCCGTATGAAGGCAGACGCCTATGTGCTCAGGGCTTATTATATGTTCGAGTTGTTCAAGGAATACGGTCCGCTCTATCTTTATAATGAAGACGGCGTATCGCAGGAAGACGGACACCCCGAATATCTTCCCTTCATCACAAGCCTCACCGATACCTACACTAACCTGCGCAGGGTTCCGATTGAAGACTATGTCCGCTGGATAATAGCCGACTGTGACCGGGGTCTGGCAATTGACGACCTCCCCTGGCGTCCTACCCTCGCCAGCGAAGCCGGGCGTATGACCAAGTCGCTCGCATGGAGCATCAAGGCCGCAGTCATGTTCTGGTATGCAAGTCCCCTGTTCAACGAGGGCAAGGACCATTGGGAAGAGGCTTACCAGATGAATAAGAAGACTCTGGAACTGCTCCGCGAACACGGCTATGCATTGTATACCAAGTGCACCAACACCTCTATTTACGGAGATGGTCCGGCAAACGCATTCCGGCAATACTATACCGACGGTTCACTCACCTGGGCAGCATCTTCACCTACCGACACGGAGACAATCTTTGCAATTGGGGGCTCTTCCGGCAATTACGGCAGCAACTGGGTCGGCTCCCGCCACACCAGCATAGGCGCTTGTGGCACATGCCCCACACAGGAGATTGTGGACTGCTATGAAACTATCGACGGCGTGCCTGTCCTTGACTTGGCAAACCCTTATGCCGACGTGTATCACCTCAAACCCAACTTCAATCCTGCCAATACACTGTACGACGACCAGCACCCTTACGACAACCGCGACCCCCGATTTGAGGCTTGCATCATGCACCACGGTACCCCGTACACTTGGGACAAGGCCTATACAGTGGATATCAGCCCGGAAGGCCGCAACTATCGCAGTACCCTCCCGACCGACATTACACAAACCCGCACTGGTTATTATTACTGCAAGACCGTTCCGCCGAACATTAACTACAATGCTCCCAGAACGGGTCCCGGTATGCGCCAGTACAAGATGTCAGAGTTGATTCTCAACTTTGCAGAGTGCGCCTTTGAAGCCGGCCATCTTGATGAGGCCCGCGAGGCGATTAACGAAATCCGCGACCGCGTGGGTATGCCCCACCTCCCCGCTTCCCTCACCAAAGAGCAGTTGAAGCTGCGCCTGTACAACGAGCGCCGCGTAGAGCTCGCCTTTGAAGAGACCCGCTACTACGATCTCCGCCGCCGCTGCCGTCCTGAAGAGGATATCCCCGGCATCAAGTACCTTACCGGCGTTGACGTATCTTATGCCGGCGACTGGTCTGCCGCTACTTACACCCGTGTACTGATTCGCGAAGAAGAACGCCACGGTTATGAGGCAAGGTGCAAACTGACCCCCCTGCCCAAGGGGGAGGTTTCCAACCTCAAGGTTATCACTGGAGTTGATTTCCAGAACTATGGATGGGAATAAGGCTTATACACTGTAAAATATCAAGCTATGCGAATAAGATATAGATTAACACTGATTCTGATGCTTCTTGCCGCGGGGTTTGCCAATCTCTCCGCACAGGAATCAATGATTATCAGCATCAAGGGCTTCGTAACCGACGAGTTTGGCAACCCCCTGTACAATGCCCTGCTGGTGAGTGCCAACCGGGCAAACCAGTATATCACCAACCCCGACGGTTCCTATGACTTCCAGATCAGGGACGCCAGTACCTACCTCACCGTAAGCTACCCCGGCTTCCACAATCAGGATGTCACCATTGCCGAGATTCTTGACGGCAATAACACCATCGTGATGAAAGCCAGCGGGCAGGATGAAGACGAACTGGTGGACCTGGTTCACCACAAGTTACGCAAGAACCTGATTACAGGTAGCGTATCCACCGTGAGCGGCAGTGAACTTCAGAAAACCCCTACCCTGCGTCTGCAGGAATCATATATGGGGCGTATCCTTGGCCTGGGCAGCATTGAGCTCGACGCCAACCCTTCCATCTTCCCGGAAACCGGCGGTGACTATAACCCATATTACAACTTCAATATCCGCGGCACCCACTCTTACAACAGCGGCCGTGACATCACGTATATGGTGGACGGTATCCGCTTCGAGGGCTACGACGGACATATCTTCACCTATTTCAACCCGCGTGAGATAGCGTCCATTTCGGTTATCCGCGACGCCGCCTCCCTGGCGCTGTACGGCATAATAGGCGGTGACGGTGTAATCAGCATCACAACCAAGCGCGGCCAGCAGGGTGAACCCCGCATAATGGTGGCTTATGACCACTCCATGCGCCAGATGGATACTGAACGCTATCACATGCCTGATGCATACACCTTTGCCACCCTGCGCAACCAGGCCTGCATCAATGACGGTCTCTCACCCGAGTATTCCGACCAGGCACTGGAGAATTACCGCACCGGCATCTGGCCCAGCCACGACTATTACAACGAGTTTGTTAAGCAGTTCACAACTTTGGACAAGCTCTATCTCTCAATTGGCGGCGGTAGTGAATACGTGCAGTATATGTGTAACTTCCAGTGGCTCCACACCGGCGCCCTGTACAACCAGCCGGAGTACAAGGACATCCGCTATTCCATGAATCCCGGTAGCGCCAATTACTTCCATGTGGCTTCCAACCTGGACTCCAAGCTGAACTACTTTATTTCTGCAACATTCACCCTCCGCGGTGACTTCAAGATAGAGAATGGTCTGGGTAGTGCCCCCAACGACCGTATGAGGGTCCGCTATTCCGATATGCTCAAGCATATCATGATTGCTGCGCCTACCATCACCAGCCTGTATGCTCCTGAAGGTGCATTTGCAGAAGGGAGGGATATCTCTTATATGCCTCTGTTCAGCGACCGCAGCACCATGGGCGGTATCTGGGGTACCAAGTACGATACAAACCCTTACGGCGAGCTGACCCACTCCGGCCGAACAATGAAATATGCAACCTTTGTTCATATGGATGCCAAGGTCAACTTTGACTTTGGTATGGTTACCCCCGGCCTGGGCGGCCAGGTAGGCTTCTCCTTCAAGGGCGGCGGAGACAAGGATATCGACTACACCATCAGCTACACGATGTATCAGGCTAACGATCCCGGCCTTACATCTTTCCGCCAGTATGGTGGTGAATATGACACCAACGGTTACTCCAAGTATTATACGTTCTGCTACAGTTACGAGTACTTTGGCAAAGCTTTCTACAACCGTCAGTTCGGTGACCACAGCATAAATGCCGTATTTATGGGCAACCACCGCGAGCTGGTTACCCGTGACGTCGGCGGTATGAACAACATCCCCTACCGTAGCGAGATATTCGGCCTGAACGCTGTTTATTCTTATAAAGACAAGTATATCGTAAGCGGTAACCTGGGTTACTCCGGAAGTGACGTGTTCCCCAAGAAAAACCGCTTCCACTTTACCCCCGGCGTCGGCCTGGCCTGGATAGTATCCAAAGAGAACTTCCTTAAAGATAATGGCATTCTCTCTTACCTGAAGCTCCGCGGAAGCTATGGCCGGTCTGCCCGCAGCACCTTTACGACTTACCGTTTCGTTTACAACTCCAACACCACCACCTCAACGTGGGATCAGAGCCGCCTGGGCAACGACAGCCTCCAGCCCGAATATATCAAAGGCCTGGATGCAGGTATCGACCTGACACTCTTCAACTGCCTGACTTTCACCGGCTCTATATTCAAGGAGAGGATGGATAACGGCTATATGGATTCAACCAAATATGTCCCGGTATTCCAGGGTGTCTCGCTGGGTAATTACCCTGCCACCAACACCGGCAAGTTTGAGAACAAGGGCTATGAGGTCAGTCTCCAGTTCAAGAAGCAGCTGAGCAAAGATTTCACCCTTTGGGCAGGCGCCTCCACCTGGTACAACGAGAACCAGGTCATCTATGTCGGCGAGATGGAGAGGGACAAATCCTACTACTGGCCCAAATGCCCCAACCACCCCGACGAGGACTGGCCCTACTTCTCTGAAGGTTATGCTACAGGGACCTGGAGCGGTTACCGCATCGACGTTCCGGAAGGCGAAAGTCTCTATATGGCCGACGGCAGCCTCAACCCCAAAACGCTGTTCAACAGCGCAGAGGAGATTGAGTCCTGCGGTATAGATTACTCGCAGCTCGGCACCGTACGCCCCGGCGACTTCAAGTACAAGGACCTCAACGGTGACGGCGTGCTCAACTACAAGGATAATGATAAATACGAGTATTCTTCCACTCCCCGCCAGTATTATACCGCAAACCTTGGCTTCCGTTGGAAAAACTTTGAGGTCAGCACCCTCTTCTATGGAGCAAGCAAGTATATGAGGGCCCTTGGCGACGAGTTCTTCACAGGCTATAACTACGACGGCTTCTTCTGCGACCTGCACGAACACGCATGGACCGCTGAGCGTTATGCAAACGGCGAGTTCATCAACGCCCCGGCGCTCTCCATGTCAAGCACCGTGAGCCACGTGACCAATGAATACAACCTTGTGGACGCATCCTTCCTCAAACTGAAGAATGTCGAGATTGCATACAACATCCCCGCAAAGCTCTGCAAGAAGATCTCTGCGCAGGATATCCGCATCGCCCTCCAGGGTCAGAACCTGTATACCTGGGACAAGTTGCCCAGCAAGTATATGGACCCCGAAACAATCTATCTGGGCATGTACCAGCCTATGAGGGTTTACAACATTGCTCTTAATGTAACTTTCTAAATTGGATATCATGAAAAAGTTATATACTCTGTTACTCCCGGTAATCGCAATCCTGACACTGCTGCCCTCCTGCAGCCAGTTATTGGAACCCGAACCCTACGGCCTCGTAGACCTGGATCTGGTGTGGACCAAATATAACTACACCTCGTCGCTGGTGGGCACTATCGGCCGGGCCACGGAATTCCGCGCTACCCTGGACTACGCACCTTTCTGTGACGAGAGCCAGCACGTTAACGACCGTATCGGCGGCACATATTACAACTGGTACAATAAGGACTTCCTTTCCGCCGACTACCCCATGGGATCCGGCTACGAGAACTACTACAACAATATCCGCACAATAAACTACTATCTTACCAACAATTATAAGATTAGTTTTACCAACGTTGACCCTCTTGAGCTGGAGTACTGGGAGGTCAAAGCACACCTGTACCGTGCCTGGCACTATTTTATGCTGATGAAGCGTTTTGGCCAGGCTGTCATATTCACAGAATGTTATGACCTGAACGAGACCTTCACCGATGTCCACCTGAACAGCGTGGAGGAGATTGCGGACTTTATTATCAGTGAACTGGATATCTGCCTGGCAGCCACTGAAGACGAGTTTTCTGGATATACTTTCCGCTGGAAGCCTGGATCATACGGTATGAACCGCGGATGGGCATGGGTACTCAAGGCCCGTACTGCCATGTATGCTGCCAGCCCGCTCTATTACAAAGAGGGGAGCAAATATACATGGGAGTATGCTTACCAGATTAACAAGCAAGCTGTGGAAGCGCTCCTGGCCCACGGATGGAAACTGTTTGATGTAGCACCAAAGGACAATTATGCATACTCTTGCTACGACTATTACCACATCTTTGAGTACGATGGTGCACGTAATATCGACAATGAGACTATTATGGGCAACAACACCAGACTCCCCATGTGGCAGGATTATGGTCTGCCCACCACCAGGGGCGTTCTCTCTTGCGGCATCTGCCCCACTCAGGAGCTCGTGGACTGCTATGAGACCATCGACGGCGAACCTATCCTCGATCTGGAGAAGCCCTACCTGGACGAAGCGCACCTGCAGCCCAACTACAACAAGAACAACAAACTCTACGACCCCGAGAATCCTTACGAGAACCGCGACCCCCGCTTCTACGGCTCCATTTACTACAACAATGCTCCTCGCTGGTGGGTCAATCCCGACTCTCTCCGCGTAGAGACTTTCGTGGGTGGCAACTGCGGTATTTCAGAAGAGGCTAATTCCAAGTACTATACCCGCACCGGTTATTACATCCGCAAATTCTGCTGCGACAAATCCAGCGACAGAGTCGGAACACTCGACGGTCGCATACATAGCGCCCGCCTTGCGGAGATGTTCCTGAACCTGGCCGAGTGCGCTTGTGAATCAGGCCACTTTGATGATGCATACTACTACACCGATCTCGTGCGCGAACGCGTGAACATGCCCACCCTGCCTGAAAATCTCACCAAGGACCAGCTGCGCCTCCGCATCCGTAACGAGCGCCGCGTGGAACTTGCATTCGAGAATATCCGCTGGGATGATGTCCGCCGCTGGAAGATTATCGACCAGACAGAGGAGCATGTGACCGGTATGCGCATCACCAAGGACGAGAAGACCGGCAAGCTCACATACACCCGCTTCGCCTTCCCTACCCGTACCAACAAGGGACACTACAAGTACCTTCTCTTCCCGATGAGCGAAACAGAGGTCAACAAGATGAAGTACCTCACCGGCGAAGACTGGCAAACCCCCGGTTGGGAATAAGATTCGGCTGCGCTATCGCCTGATGGCGATTACTACTGGGGCGAGGCCCCAAGATAACACTAACTGACACAAAGCGTTCCGACACAGTTTCGGGACGCTTTTGTTATATGTGCACAAAAATATTTTAAAAATTTTGGTACTATGTATTGCAAGGTATTAAAAAAGTTTTATATCTTTGCATCAACAAATACTAAACACACCTGAAATGAAAAAGACTGTATCGGCTGCAATCGGCAGCACCAACTTCATTATCGACGAAGACGCCTATGCACGTCTTGATTCTTACCTGGCTGCTTTCCGTGCAAAACTGCACGAAGGGGCAGACACCCAGGAGGTGATGACCGACCTTGAGAACCGCATCGCTGAGCTGGCTGGGGCCAAACTCGGCGGCGAGAACCGGGTTATTACCCTCTCCCTCATAGACGAAATCATCAGCAGCATCGGTATGCCAGACGGCACCTCATACCGCCGCGAGAGCCAGGAGGCAACTTCTGAGGCAACTAAGAGCGAACCCGTCGTCCACAAGTTTTTCCGCGACAGGGACCACCGCTCCATCGGCGGCGTATGCAGCGGCCTGGCTGCTTACTTCAATCTCGACGTTACCCTCGTACGCGTAGCGTTTATCCTGCTGTTCCTCTTTGGCAGCACCGGCTTCTGGCTCTACATCGTGCTCTGGATAATTGCGCCCACCGCAAATACCCCCACAGAGAAGTGCCAGCTGCGCGGTATCGAGCCCTCCTTTGAGAATCTCTCCAAATTCACCACAAGCAAATAATCACCATGGACAACATTACAGAAAACGTGCGCTCACAGATGCGCAAAGGGGTGCTAGAATATTGCATCCTATGCCTTCTCTCCAAAGAAGACGCCTACGCCTCCAGCCTGCTCACACAGCTCAAAGAGGCAAATATGATTGTCGTGGAGGGAACCCTTTACCCTATGCTGATACGGCAGAAGAATCAGGGGCTGCTCACATACCGATGGGAAGAGTCACCCCAGGGTCCGCCCCGCAAATATTATTCGCTCACAGACAAAGGTCGCGAACAGCTCGCACAGATGGATGACGCGTGGCGTGAGATTATCGCAACCATAGAGGAAATCAGAAAATAACAACCATGAAAAAGACAGTTCAAGTAAATATCGGAGGCTGCGCCTTCAACATCGACGAAGAGTCATATTCTCTCATAGAAGAGTATATGGGCGGCCTCAAACGTTTCTACAACAACACCCTCGATGGCAAGGAGATAGTAGAAGACATAGAAGAGCGTATGGCAGAACTGCTGCTGGAACGCTGTGGCACTGGCAACGTGGTGTCTGTGGCCGATGCGCGCTATGTAATAGGCATTCTGGGGACTCCGGCCGCCTTTGCAGAGGAATCGGGCGCCGACAATGCAAAACCGCAGGAAAGGCCAAAAAAGCGGCTCTATCGCAACCCGGAGGGACGCATCATCGGTGGCGTATGCAACGGTTTGGCTGCTTATTGGAATTGGGACGTGACCCTCATCCGGCTCATTGCAGCCATCCTGTTCCTGGCCTCTTTTGCTTCTGAGCACTTTGTCCTGGTTCTCCCGGTATTATATATCCTCTGCTGGATTGCCATGCCAAATGCAGACACCGTACAGAAGCAGTGCGAAATGCGTGGAGAACAGCTTTCGGCTGCGGGTATCGGACAGCAGTATGCCGCATTCGGACCCTCCAACACACAACCCGCCGGCAGAACCGCAGGCCGCGTTCTGGGTGTCATCCTCGGCATATTCCTTTTCATGACCGGCCTCAGTTCATTATGCGGCGGCGTATTCGCCTTCTGCCTGCCTTCCCTGGCCGGCCTCAACCCGGAAATCGCCTCCTGGTGGGCAGAGATAGTGAACGAATTCGGCCTGGAGAGCATCATGCCGCTGGGTATTTCCACCTTAATTGTAGCCGCCGTGGCCTACGCCATCCCCTGCATCCTGGCCATCTACTACGGCATCCTGCTCACCTTCAACCTCAAGTCGCCCAAGTGGCGCCCCGGCCTGATTCTGGTACTCATCTGGGTCATCTCGCTGATAGCCCTGGCCGTACTGGTAGGCATGAATATCATCAAAATAATACCGCTGATTAATTAGCCATGAAACCCATTATAACAACCTTGAAAAAATATGCATCGTTCAGGGGCGTTGCATCCCATAAAGAGTTTTGGTGCTGGGCTTTGTTTGCCGGATTAGTAGCCGGAGGTTTGTTTACGCTGGCCTGGTTTACCGGAAAAATAGGCGCATACATACTCTGGGCAGCCTGCGCCCTGCTGATAATACCGACCTTTGCGGTAACGGTCCGGAGACTACACGACGTGGGACGTTCTGGATGGTGGGTGTTGCTCTGGTCGATTCTCCTTGTGGGGACTGTGCTATATGGATTCCTTTCCGGGTATCTGCTTCAGAATATGAACCCTGGCGACACAGTGTCTCCCTTTGTTAACATATCCGTCCCTATTGTGGCGCTGCTCGCGTTTGGGTATAGCCTGCTGATGCTATATTGGCTCGCCTCCCCGGGCAAGACTCATTAGAAACTGCTGGCAGCATTCTGCCTGACGATCAATGCATTATAACAAGCAACGGTACCCCAAAAGGGGGCCGTTGCCATGTGTTGTCTCTACCCAACTTTCGCAGGTAACTATTATGCGCCATTATCACCTCTCTGCAGCAGACACGCGTGACTTCTGCGGACTTTTTGCCTCAGAAGTCACAGCCGCCCTTGCTAGCATCTCCTATAGAGCTACTGTGTGCAACTTGCGATATTCGGGTAACAGAAAACAAGGATTATTTCTTGCAGATTACACTCAGTTTGTTGTATCTTAGCCTCAGAGCAGCCACTAATGGCGGCGAGAGATTAAGATGGTGTTAGACAAAGAACTGCTCGATGAGCTCATTTCTGATCTGGGGCTCAATCACCCCTTCGTCAAAGGCGCAACGATTCCTGTTAAACGTTGCTGGCATTTCTGCACCGACGGAAATGCCGTTGATATCATCTTCTACGATGAAGAGGATTTCATAAACGGAATGAACCGCATTTATGTCACCCTACAGAACTACCACGTTGTCATTCTTGCATTCTGCCTGATGGATAACCACCTGCACTTTGTCCTCCATGGAGACTTTGACCAGTGCAACCGTTTTATGCACGACTACGTTCGCAGAACATCTCACGACATTTCTGTCAGGCATAATGAACAACATAAATTAGAAAATGTTCCAATACATCATCAGGTGGTAGATACTGACTTCTATCTCAAGGTTGTCATATGCTACACCATAAAAAACGCCCCTGTGGCTGGGATCAGGCATAATGCCTGGAGCTATCCCTGGTCCAGCGGCCCTTTATACTTCAATTCTCCCGGCTACTGGTGCTCACCCGGATGGATGATGGAATCCTGCAAAACTGTCCGGACAGAAGAACTGGGATTCCGCTCCAGGTTGTCGTCTTTAAAAACAAAGCAGGTCCCAAAGATACCAGCACATATGGTTGGTCCTGTCGTCCTTCCCGGGGACTATGTTGCCTACGAGATAGTAGAGCAACTGTTCAAGACCAACAAAAGCTTCAACTTCTTCTTGTGTATAACCAAAGAAGACGATGTCGAAGCCCGGGGCGGTAGCATTTCTCACCTGTCTATCCCCATTCAAGAGATGCGGCAACATAAAAACGACATTTGTCTGGAACTGTTTGGCGTAGAAAGTACCAAGACTTTATCCACCAGCCAGCGCCTTAAACTTGCCCGCACAATGAGGGCCCGTTATAACAGTTCTCTCAAGCAAATTATCCGGCTATCCGGGCTTGTTTATGACGAGGTCAAAGATCTGCTTTAGTTATTGTTGTGGTC
This sequence comes from Bacteroidales bacterium, assembly GCA_017614715.1. Taxonomy (GTDB): domain Bacteria; phylum Bacteroidota; class Bacteroidia; order Bacteroidales; family UBA932; genus Equibacterium. The sequence continues at coordinate 23,859 of JAGABI010000025.1, forward strand.
ATAACTCTCACAGGTAGCAATAATGTAGTGCTGGATTTCTTTATGAGCATTCCTTTGCAACCTGTGGGGCCAATTTGCCTCGGAGGTTGCGTGGGTATGGCTCTCCTGTCTCTGGGTGATGCTTGTGTGCAACCTCTGCTTTTGCCCCGAACAATGGGCGGATGTCCTTGTCGCTCTGTCTGACTAGCCTCGCCGCGGCCCGGCATGGAAACAGAAACGCTCGTCATCGGGGACGAGCGCTACTTAAGTCTTACTTCTGGGTTTTATCTTTAGGTTCTTTTGGATCCTTTGGCCCTTTAGGCCCTTTATGTCCCTTGGGGCCTTTCTGGTCACCAGGAACGCGCGGCCCCTTGGGTCCGTCGCCCGCTTTGAATCTGCTGAAGAGATGCTGGCGGAAACCCTCTTCTGCAGCGAACAGGGCAGCTACCTTCTTCATTGGCAGAACTTTTTTGAATTTTTCTGTGTACTCTGCCATCAACGCTGTCTCCTGCTGGCGGGCAGCTACCAGGCTGGCGATTGCCGCGGAGGCCTCGTCGTCGCTCAAATCTTTGTTCTTACGAATCTTGTCAAGGGCTGTCATCACTGTACGGTGAGCCTCGTCGGCAGCTTTACTGTATTCGTTGTACACGGGCCAGAAAACCTGCGCCTCTTCTACTGTGAGGTCCATCTCGTTAGTAAGGAATGCAACCTTTTCTGCCTGGAAGCGTTCGTGGTGCATTTTGTGGTCGGGTGCAGGGCATTCCTGCTGCTGTGCAAATGCGCATACACTTATGGCGGCAATTGCTAAAAGGGTAATAATACGTTTCATTTTGATCATTTTTATTCGGCCTCTGCCATCTGGTCGTATATATACGCACCGGATATGTCGGTATAGGCCAGGTATTCCATTATTTCGTCTTGTGTGAGATTGTCTTGTGTGTCGGCGGCGTCATATTCTGCAAGCTGTGCATCGCTCACGTTAATATACGTCAGGTACTCCTGGTCTGCCGATACCGTTGCGGCAGGCGATGCGGGAGCGGATAGACGCCAGAACCCGATTGCAATGGCGGCCAGGCATGCGGCGGCTGCGATGGGCCAGAATCTGCCAATAGTGACTCTGCGGCCACCGGTCTTGCCTGTGGTGGCAACGCAGCTCGCAACCCGGGCGGGAAGATTATCAAAGTAACCTTCCGGGACACGGAACGGAGAACTCTTGAGTTCAGCCTTCTGAAGTATGTCGTCACCTTTCATTGTTGTATTGAAAACACTCAGTATATTAGACGAAAATGGAATATAAAGGTTTAATAGTCGATATCAATTCGTTTCTTGACATAGTCCAGCACCTTGTTGTAGGCGTGATGATAAGAGGCCTTGAGGGCGCCCACACTGGTGCCCAGTACCTTGGATATCTGCTCGTAAGGGGTTTCGTCGTAATAGCGCATGGTGAACACCACCCGCTGCTTTGCGGGCAGGGAGGCGATAGCCTGCTGCAGGGTCAGCTGAAGAGCGTCGCCGTCAAAATTGCGGTCGGTTTTGAGCAGGTTTCCTACACGTTCCGGCTCTTGTGAGAGGGAGAAGGCACCTGTAATTTGCCTCTTGTTAAGGAATGTGAGAGTTTCGTTGGTCGCTATCCGCCATAGCCAGGTGAACAGGCCGCTGTCGCCACGGAAGCTGTCCATCGCGCTCCAAGCTTTCACAAAGGTATTCTGCAGCAGATCGTCGGCATCCTCATGCACTAATACCAGACGGCGTATATGCCAGTAGAGGCGTTCACCGTAGATTTTAACTACCTGGTTGAACGCCTCTTCCTTAGCTCCGGACTTGTACAGCCGGATTATGTCAGAATCGTCTGCCAATTATTTGAGCATCGCCGGAAGCTGTTTTGAAATAGTTCACGAAAAGATTTATGAAAATGTTTTGAGAGATTTTCTCGTCCTGATGAAGGCGCATAGGGGTTCCTATGTAACTGAATAAGGATGGGAAAAGATTCAAAACAGATCATAAAGATCGATGTTAATTATTTCATAACAGCTTCTTTACCTGATTGTAAACGTTTTCTGCGGTGAAGCCCAGCTTCTGGTCAAGGACTTTGTAAGGAGCTGAGAAACCGAAACTCTCAAGTCCAAATACCTTGCCATTTGCACCCACCAGGCCTTCCAGATTTACCGGCAGGCCGGCTGTGAGGCCGAATACCTTCTTGCCGGCAGGGATAACGCTCTGCTGATATGCCTTTGTCTGGCTGCGGAACAGACCCTCTGAAGGAGCAGAAACGATGCGAACCTTCACGCCGTCCTTGCGGAGCAGTTCTGCACCTGCTACCAGGGTAGAGACTTCGCTGCCGGATGCGACCATAATCACATCGTAACGGTCGTCGCTGCCGGCAACCACGTATGCGCCCTTTGCCACCTGGCTGTAATCGTTGCCTTCCGGCAGGTTGGTGATGTTCTGGCGGGAGAGGATAAGGCAGGTAGGAGTTGCGGTGTTCTCCATGGCGAGTTTCCATGCCTCGGTGGTCTCCTCCACATCTGCGGGACGCAGTACCAGGGTGGAGTTCTTGCCATGATGGTTTTTGAGTTTCTCCATCAGACGGATCTGTGCTTCCTGCTCTACCGGCTCGTGGGTCGGACCGTCTTCACCTACGCGGAATGCGTCGTGGGTCCAGATGAACTTCACGGGAGTCTCCATCAGCGCAGCCATACGGATGGCGGGTTTCATGTAGTCAGAGAATACGAAGAATGTTCCGCAAGCGGGGATTACGCCGCCATGCAGCGCCATACCCAGGCAGCAGCAAGCCATAGTGAGCTCTGCCACGCCTGCCTGCAGGAATGCCCCGGAGAAGTCACCGGCTTTGAGGGCGTGGGTCTTCTTGAGGAAGCCGTCGGTCTTGTCGCTGTTGGAGAGGTCTGCAGAAGATACTATCATGTTCTCTACCTGCTCTGCAAGCGCGCCCAGCACTGTGCTGCTGGCTGCGCGGGTTGCTGCACCGGCTTTCTGCTGGATGGCAGCCCAGTTGACCTCGGGAGCGGCTCCGCTGAACCATTTCTCCAGTTTAGCGGCCTTGTCGGGATTAGCCTTTGCCCAGGCAGCCTTGACAGCTTTGCGCTCTGCCACGATTGCGAGCAGCTCTTTGCGGCGGCGGTTGTAGAGTCTCTTCACGTTGGGGAACACCTTGAAGGGGTTCTCAGGGTCACCGCCCAAATTCTTGATGGTATTAACGTATGCGTCGCCGCCGAGGGGTGCGCCGTGGGTAGCACAGCAATTCTCATAGCTGCTGCCGTCTGCCTTGCGTGCTCCCTTGCCCATTACGGTGTGACCGATAATCAGGGTCGGAGCGTCCTTGACAGCCTGAGCCTTCTTGAGGGCGCGGCGGATCTGCTGAACGTCATTGCCGTTGATTTCGAAGACCTTCCAGCCCCATGCCTGGTATTTCTTTGCGACATCTTCGCTGGTAACATCCTTAACCTCGGTGGAGAGCTGGATATCGTTGCTGTCGTAGAACATGATCAGGTTGTCCAGCTTCAGGTGGCCGGCAAGACGTCCTGCGCCCTGGGAAATCTCCTCCTGAATACCGCCGTCGGAGATATATGCATAGATGGTCTGGTTCATCACCTCATTGCCCAGGCGTGCTGCCAGGAACTTGGCTGCTATAGCTGCGCCCACTGCAAAGGTATGGCCCTGACCCAGAGGACCGGAGGTATTCTCAATGCCGCGCTCCACGCAAACTTCCGGGTGACCGGGTGTCGGGCTGCCCCACTGACGGAACGCCTCAAGTTCACGCAGTTTGAACTTGCCGGTAAGGGCAAGGGTGGAATAGAGCATCGGGGACATGTGTCCGGGATCGAGGAAAAAGCGGTCACGGCTCTCCCAACGGGGGTTTTCGGGGTCATATACCAAAAACTCGGAGAAGAGTACGTTGATAAAATCTGCACCGCCCATGGCGCCGCCCGGGTGGCCAGAATTAGCTTTTTCGACCATAGATGCCGCGAGAATACGGATGTTGTCCGCAGCGAGATTCATTGTAGAGATTCTGTTCATATTTCTAGTGATTTGCTTGCTTTGTCTCCTTAGGGCCCGGTGCACTTGCGCGCAGCGGGATACATCACGCAAAAATAACGAAAAATGGTGTATATTTGTAGCGTTTTAGGCACCTTCCGCATGAAAAACATAAGAGATTTTTGCATTATTGCGCACATTGACCACGGTAAGAGTACTCTGGCCGACCGTATGCTGGAGTATACCAAGACTCTGGACCAGCGGGAGATGGAGGCGCAGGTGCTGGACTCTATGGACCTGGAGAAGGAGAAGGGTATCACCATCAAGAGCCATGCAATCCAGATGGACTATGAAAAGGATGGCGAAAAGTATGTCCTTAACCTGATTGACACCCCCGGCCACGTCGATTTCTCTTATGAAGTTTCGCGCGCAATTGCTTCTTGCGAAGGGGCGCTGCTGGTGGTGGACGCCACCCAGGGCATCCAGGCGCAGACCATATCGAACCTCTATCTGGCCATCGACCATAATCTGGAAATCATCCCCGTAATCAACAAGATTGATATGGATGCAGCACAGCCGGAGGTGGTGCGCGACCAGATTGTGGACCTGCTGGGATGCGACCCTGACGATGTGCTTCTGGTTAGCGCCAAGACCGGCGAGGGCGTAAAAGAGGTGCTTGACGCCATCGTAGACAAGATACCCGCCCCAAAGGGCGACCCTGAAGCCCCCCTTCAGGCGCTGATATTTGACAGCGTGTTCAACCCTTTCCGCGGCATCATCGCCTATTTCAAAGTGGTTAACGGCAGCATATCTACCGGTGACAAGGTGAAATTCGTAAATACCGGCAGCGAATATGTAGCCGATGAGGTGGGTGTCCTCAAGATGAAACTCGTGCCGCGCAAAACCATCGAGTGCGGCAGCGTAGGATACATCATCTCCGGCATCAAAAACGCCGTTGAGGTTAAGGTGGGCGACACAATCACCCACATTGAGAGCCCTTGCAGCACGGCCATTGCGGGATTCGAAGAGGTCAAGCCGATGCTCTTCGCGGGCGTATATCCCGTGGAAGCGGACGAATATGAACAGTTGCGCTCGTCTCTGGAAAAACTCCAGCTGAACGACGCCTCGCTGGTGTTTGAGCCGGAGAGTTCGCTGGCGCTGGGTTTCGGCTTCCGTTGCGGATTCCTCGGCCTGCTTCACATGGAAATTGTGCAGGAGCGGCTGTTCCGCGAGTTTGACATGGATGTCATAACCACCGTCCCCAACGTGTCGTATAATGTTTATACTACCCAGCATGAGGTGGTTCAGGTTCACAACCCTTCAGGCCTGCCGGTCATAAATATCATAGACCATATCGACGAACCATACATCCGCGCCCAGATAATCTCCCGCAGCGATTTCTTTGGCCCGATAATGAAGCTCTGCCTGGACAAGCGCGGCACCCTGGTGAGCCAGCACTTTATCACTGCCGACCGCGTGGAACTCAACTACGACATGCCTCTGGCAGAGATAGTTTTCGACTTCTACGACCGTCTCAAATCCATATCAAAGGGATACGCATCGTTTGACTATCATGTCATCGGATATAAGCAGGCCGATCTGGTTAAGCTGGATATCCTGCTCAACGGCGAGCAGGTCGATGCCCTCTCCAGCCTGATTCACCGCGACCACGCCTACGAATTCGGCCGCCGCATCTGCGAGAAGCTCAAAGACCTGATTCCGCGCCAGCAGTTCGACATCGCCATCCAGGCCGCAATCGGCGCCAAGATAATCGCTCGCGAAACCGTGAAGCAGGTGCGCAAGGATGTCACCGCAAAGTGTTATGGCGGCGACATCACCCGCAAGCGCAAACTGCTGGAGAAGCAGAAGCAGGGCAAGAAGCGTATGCGCCAGGTCGGCAACGTAGAGGTGCCCCAGAGCGCATTCATGGCAGTGCTGAAACTGTAACTACAGATAGAACTCTCCGGTCAAGGACCTGTAACGCTCGTCGCCGATGACGAGCGTTTCTGTTTCCATACGTGTCCCGGGCGAGGGGGAAAATTCCAGCATCAGACGCTTTGGGAGCGCGGCTGATTTGGTTTTGACAAAACACTGGCGCGTCGTGAACCAGCCAAAAAGGGTCGCCTCCAGAATCATCTTTTTCCCCTGGTCAAACGGGAGGATCAGCGACAGCCTGCCACGGTCGTTGAGCAGCTTTGAGGCGGCAAACAACAGATCTCTGCGGCTGAGGGTATCCGTACTGCGGGCAGCGTCGCGCTCTACACTGCCGGAAGACGGACTGTCGTCGTAATAAGGGGGATTGCAGAAGATTACGTCGTAAAGGTCGGGTGTGGAAGAGTTGCGGCACACCTCGTCCGCATACTCCTGCAGCGATATCTTGCGGGCCTTCAGATGCCTGCTCCACTGCGATGATGCAAAGTTATCGGAAGAGTCTGCAACAGCTCCGGCATCGATATCTACCGCATCAACAGTGAAGTCCGCGCCCCCTGCCTTAGAGAGCCTCTGCGCCGCCATCAGCGCCAGCAGTCCACTGCCACAGCCGGCGTCCAGCAGTCGATACGCACCAGAAACATCCATCCAGGAGCCGAACAAAACCGAATCAACCCCCACTTTCATTGCGGTGCGGTCGTCCTTTACAGAAAAGCGTTTGAAAGTAAACACTATATGAATAAGCCGTCGCGCATCTCCAAAGTTCGGTCGCTCATCGCGGCCAAATCCTTGTCGTGCGTCACTATCACGATGGTGATGCCGTATTTATCGCGCAGGGTGAAGAACATCTTGTGCAACTCTGCACGGGTGACGCTGTCCAGATTGCCGCTGGGTTCGTCGGCCAGCAGCACCGCCGGAGAGTTTATAAGGGCGCGGGCCACCGCCACACGCTGCTGCTCGCCGCCGCTCATCTCGGAGGGCTTGTGGGTCATACGGGCTGCCACCCCGAGGTCTTCAAAGAGGGTGCGGGCCCGCTCCTTTACCGCCGCATCGCACCTGCCCCCGATCATCGCGGGGAGCAGCACATTCTCCATTGCGGTAAATTCCGGAAGAAGGTGGTGAAACTGGAAGACGAAGCCTATCTCGCGGTTTCTGAAGGCCGCCAGAGGCTTTTCTGCCAGGGAGAAAATGTCCGTGCCGTTAATCAATACGTGACCGGCATCGGGACGGGAAAGAGACCCGAGAATAGAGAGCAGGGTGGATTTGCCGGCTCCGCTGGCACCCACGATGCTCACCACCTCGCGGTCGGAGGCAGAAAAATCGATACCCTTAAGAACCTTAAGGGTACCGAACGATTTTTCTATGCCTGTAGCTTGTATCAAAGCTGTAGTTGTATCAACAAGAGTATTATTCCTCCTCCTTCTGCTGCTCTTCGTATTCCTTGAGGAGCTTCTCCTGAACGTCCATAGGTACCTGCTGGTACTCGATGAAGGTCATTGTGAAGGTTCCACGGCCGGAAGTTATAGAGCTCAGGGTTGTGGAATAGCGGTAGAGTTCTGCCAGAGGCACGCGTGCGCGGAGTACCTGGAAGCCCTTCTCGGCACCCATACCCTCGATGATACCGCGGCGGTTCTGGATATCACTCATAACGTCACCGGTGCAGTCGCCGGGAACCATGATCTCAACCATGTAAATGGGCTCCAGAAGCTTGGGACCTGCCTTCTTGAAGGCATCCTTGAAGGCGTTGCGGCCAGCGATGATGAAGGCGATTTCCTTGGAGTCAACCGGGTGCATCTTACCATCGTAGATGTAAACGCGGATGTCGCGGGCATAAGAACCTGTCAGAGGGCCCTCCTCCATTTTCTGCATGATACCTTTCTTGATGGCGGGCATGAAGCCGGCATCGATGGCACCACCCACAACGCAGTTTACAAACTCAAACTTGCCGCCCCAATCCAGGGTAGCGTCCTCTTTACCCTTGATGGTGAGCTGGGTGTCCTTACCGTCGATTTTGAAGCGACCGGTAGGTTCAACACCTTCCACGATGGGTTCGATGAGCATAACTACGCGGCCGTACTGACCAGCACCGCCGGACTGTTTCTTATGGGTGTACTCTGCAGTAGCGACCTTGGTGATGGTCTCGCGGTACGGAATCTTGGGAGCGAAGAACTCGACGTCAATCTTATAGTCGTTGTTCAGATGCCATTTGAGGATATTGATGTGCTGCTCGCCCATACCGTTGATAATGGTCTGGCGGAGCTCCTTGCTGTATTCTACGCGCATTGTAGGATCCTCTGCAGCGGCGCGGTTGAGAGCCTCGCCCAGCTTCTCGTCGTCTTTCTCGTCCAGAGCGCGGATAGCTGCACGGTATTTTGCCGGCGGGAACTCAATGGGAGGGAAAGCGGTGTCGTAACCGGGAGTATTAAGGGTCTGGTTGGTCTTGACTGCCTTGAGCTTAACGGTACAGCCCATATCGCCAGCCACCAACTCGGTAACTTTCTCTTTCTTTTTGCCGGCAACTGCATACAGGGTGGTGATGCGCTCTTTGCCACCATTGTCCATGTTCACGAAATCCTGACCCTCGGAGATCTTGCCAGACACTACCTTGAAATAGGTAACGTCGCCAAGGTGCTGCTCCAGGGCAGTCTTGTAAACGAACAGGGAGGTCTTGCCTGCTGCATCCTCCTTGGGGGCGGGTGCCACCTCGGTGAGGAACTCGAGCATGCGTTTTACACCCATATCCTTCTTGCCGGAGATGCAGAAGACGGGGTAGAACTCGCCCTTTACAAAACCGGCGTTGAGACCGGCGTGAAGCTCTTCTTCTGTGAGCTCACCTGCTTCAAAGAATTTCTCCATCAGGGCTTCGTCGCTCTCTGCAGCCATCTCCACGATAGCGGAATGCATCTCCTCTGCGCGGCCGGTCAGGTCAGCGGGGATGTCGCACTCCTCTGTCTTGCCGTCTTCACCGGAGAATTTGTACATCTTCATCTTGAGAGCATCCACCACTGCATTGAACTCCATACCGGGGTTAACGGGGAACTGTACGGGAACAGCCTTAGAGCCGAATGCCTGATGCAGGCTGTCCAGAGTGTTCTCCCAGTTTGCCTTCTCGGTTTCGAGCTGGTTCACAGCGATGAGCATCGGTTTCTTGTACTGCTCTACGTAGCGGCCGTGTATCTCGGTACCAACCTCAACGCCTGCACCTGCGTTCACAACCATGATTGCGGAATCGCACACGTTAAGGCCAAGGATTGCACCCTCGATGAAATCGTCGGCACCGGCAGCATCGATAAAGTTGAGTTTGTGATCTGCAAACTCTGCGTAGAACGGAGTAGAATAGATGGAGCGCTGGAACAGCTGCTCTACCTCTGTGTTGTCGGATACTGTGTTCTTGCCCTCAACTGTCCCGCGACGGTCAATGACTTTGCCTTCGAACATGATGGTCTCGGCAAGGGTTGTTTTACCGCAGCGGGTACCACCTAGGAGTACGACGTTGCGAATTTTGTCTGTGGAGTAATTTTTCATTTTGATTTATATGATTTTTTGTTTATTCCCTTCGGGTTTTTGCGGTTAAAGTGCGCAAAATTAGTAAATAATATTCATTTCGTCAATAAGACGGCTGCAGCCGCCAAACTTGTCTATTATGAACAGTACATAGCGGATATCCACGCAGATACAACGCTGCAAATCAGGCTCGAAAATGATGTCGCCGGACATCGACTCCCAGTTGCCGTCAAACGCCAGCCCCACCAGGTTGCCGCGGCCGTCCATCACCGGGCTGCCGCTGTTGCCGCCGGTAATGTCTCCAGTCATAATGAAACATGCCGGCAGACTGCCATCCTGCCGCGCATAGCGGCCAAAGTCGCGCGCCTTATAGAGCTCTTTAAGTTTTGCCGGGACCACAAACTCCCAGTTGTCGGGGTCTTCTTTCTCCATGACACCCTTCAGCGTAGTGTAATAGTCGTACCGCACGCCATCTTTGGGGGAGTAGGCCTTCACCTGGCCGTAGGTCAGGCGCATGGTGAAATTGGCGTCGGGATACATCGCCTGCTTCTTTTTCATCTCCAGCTGACCGGCGATATAATCTTTATGCCCCTTTTGCAACTGCGCGGAAACTGTCTTCATGGCACTGCCAAGCCCCATATAGATCCCGCTGACAGAATCATACAGTTTGGCCGCCGGGTCACCCGCAATCACCTCAGCCGCATTGTCTTGGGCCAGGACTGCATCCAGCTTTTCGCGGGAAGAGAATACCGACTTTTCAAACAAGTCATCCACATAGGCCCGTACATCTCCCCCGAAATCGCTGTCTATTGTCTTGTACAGCCCCGGATGGAATTCTGCCGGGACGCTGTCGCGATATATCTCAATCATCCTTGCGGTAACCTTGCGGTCGGTAGGCTCGGAATAATTCCTGTAGAAACGCTCTATCATCGGCATAGCCTCTGCCGTCTCCGTGCCGAAAGAGGCCACGTTACCCGCAATGCCCATTAGCTCGATGTTGCCCAGGGTCTCGCGGAGGTATGTCGCTACGCTGAGTATCGGGGCGCGCTCTATGACCGCCTTGTCTATCTCTTCCAGGGCGGCGCCATATTTTTTCTGACGGCTGTCGCGCTCATTGACCCAGTTGGTGAAATCCTTCTCTTCCTGCGCCCGGCGCTGTTCCACGTCAAGTTTTGCAAAAGCCTCGTTCATCCCCTGCCACTTTTTCCAGGCATTGGTGGAGCCGCTGTACTTGCTGGCATACTTTATCTTGATTGCCGGGTCGGCCAGCATGTCTTCCAGAAGGATTTTCTGCCGTTCTCCGCGGCAGTAGATGCCGATTGCGTTAGAAACATCCCTCTGCTGCGCCACCTCGCTACTGGTCATGAAGCGGTTGGTGCGGCCCGGGTAACCCATTATCATGGTAAAATCGCCCTCTTCCACCCCTTTGAGAGATATGTTCAAAGCCTTTTTGGGGGTATAAGGAACATTGTCGGCAGAGTAATCTGCAGGATTGCCATCTTTGTCGGCATAAATCCGGAACACGGAGAAGTCGCAGGTGTGGCGGGGCCACATCCAGTTGTCGGTGTCCGCGCCGAACTTACCTATGGAAGACGGCGGCGCCCCCACGAAACGGATATCTTTAAACTTCTTGTAACCAATAAGATAATATGCGTTGCCGCCAAAGAAAGAGACTACGCTGGCACTCACGTATTTATCGGCCTTGGTCAGGGGTGCGGTGAGCTGGGCGGTAATGTCAGAAAAGGCCTTGTCAAACTCTTCCCCCTCCAGATCTTTCGTAACCTTGTTTACCTGTTTGGTAACATCGGTAAAACTCTGCAGGAAGGTCACCGTGAGCCCCTCCACCGGCAGCTCGTCCCCAAGCGTCAATGCCCAGTAGCCGTTGGCGAGATAGTCGTGCTCCACGCTGCTCAGGCTCTGGATGGAGCTGTAGCCGCAATGGTGGTTGGTGAGCAGCAGCCCCTGGTTGGAAACAACTTCTCCGGTGCAGCCCCCGCCAAATATCACAACCGCGTCCTTCAGCGAGGTGTGGTTGATGCTGTAAATCTCATCGGCAGAGAGCTTGCAACCCATCTGCCGCATCGTTTTGATGTTCATCTTTTCAAGCAGCGGCAACAGCCACATACCCTCGTCGGCAGCGGCGCCAAACGACACAATCGCCGCCAGAATTATCGTAAAAAGCTTTTTCATACTAGAAAATTATTGAGATGGCGGTAGCGACAATCACTATCGGCGCCACATATTTTATTATGAAGAAAAGGACGGAAGCCAGCGCGGGAGAAACGTTAATGGTCCCGCCGGAGGTAATCTCGTCCACAAACTGCTCTTTGCCCATGCTCCAGCCCACGCACAGCACGGTGAGCAGGCCGCCGGTGGTCATCAGGAAGTTAGCCGATACATAGTCGAACTGGTCAAAAATGTTCATCCCGTGAATGGTGACCCCGCGCAGCACCCCTTGCGAAAGGGAGCACAGGCTGCCCGTCATCACCAGCACCAGCGCCACTATCAAAGCTGCATTGGAGCGACTCTTTTTGCCCAGACTCATGATGGACGACGTGATGACCTCGAACAGCGACACCGCCGACGACACCGCCGCCAGAAACAGTGCAAAGAAGAACAAAATAGAGCAGAGGCCGCCCAGCGGCATCTGGGTGAAAATCTGCGGCAGTGTGACAAACACCAGGCCGGCGCCCTGGGTGGGGTTGACTCCGAAGGCGAACACAGCCGGCATTATGGCGCAACCCGCCATCACGGCAAAAAATGTGTCGCTTACAGAGATAATGGCGGCATTCTTGGTGAGATTGCTGCTCTTGGGGGTATATGCTCCGTATGTTATCAGCATACATGCACCCAGACTCAGCGAGAAGAACGACTGCCCCAGCGCCGCCAGCAGCGATTCAAAGTTCAGACAAGAGAAATCTGGTTTGAAAAGGTAGTCTATACCCGCTTTTGCGCCGGGAAGCGTGACGCTGCGTATCCCTATCAGGATTATCAGCACAAACAGCATCGGCATCATCAGCTTGCTGGTCTTTTCAATCCCTTTCTGCACGCCGAGGATAATGATGAATATGGTCAGGGCGATGAACAGCCAGCTGTAGATTATTGGGGCCGTGGTGCTGGTCATGAACCCCTCGAACATGGTAGGACTGTCTATCACAGCGCCGCGGTGGAACTGCCCGGCAACGGACAGAATCAGGTACTTGATGGTCCAACCGCCCACTACCACATAGAAAGACATTATCATGAAGCAGGTTATCATACCCATGATACCTGCCCCGCCCCAGGCTTTTTTGCCGGAGACTTTGATATACGATTCTGCCGGAGATCCGCCTCCACGACGGCCAATCACACTCTCTGCCAAAAGAATCGGCGTACTGATTATCAGGGTAATAATCAAATAAACGATGATGAATGCAGCTCCGCCGTTCTGCCCCACCAGATATGGGAACCGCCAGAGGTTACCCAGGCCGATGGCGCTGCCAATGGCGGCGGCTATCATCCCGAAATTGCTCGAGAAAGTGTCGTTATGCCTCTTTTCTGTCATATACTTTGAATTCAAATCGCAAGCCGCTCGCCTCGTCGGTCATCATCTCGCTGCAGCTGACTAGAGTCCAGTCTTCCGGATTGATCATGGGGAAAAAAGTGTCGGCATCCTTCACCACGGTGTGGACGCGTGTCAGATAGAGCCGTTCAGCGAGAGAGATAGCTTCTGCATAGAGCCTGCCGCCCCCCATAATAAAGATCTCTTCTTTGCCGGCTGCCGCTATCGCCTGCTCGAGCGACTGCGCCACAATAATCCCATCACTGGGCTCCAGTGTGCGGCTTACAACAACGTTCTCGCGGTTTCTGAGCGGACGGCACCCTATCGACTCCCAGGTCTTGCGACCCATTATCACGGTGTGGCCCAGCGTGACCTGCTTGAAATATTTCAGGTCGGCGCTGATATGCCACGGCATGTCTCCCGCGCGGCCGATGGCCAGATTATCGCTGACTGCAACAATAATGTTAATCATAGCGGTATCAGACTGCGACAGGCGCCTTTATCGCAGGCCACGGGTCGTAGCCTTCGAGGGTGAAATCTTCATATTTGAAAGCGAAGATATCCTTTACGTCGGGGTTTATCTTCATCTGCGGCAGGGGGCGGGGCTCACGCTCCAACTGTGTTGCAACCTGCTCAAAATGGTTTTTGTAGATATGCACATCCCCGAAAGTATGTACAAAATCGCCCGGAGTGTAGCCGCAAACCTGCGCCATCATCATGGTCAGCAGGGCATAAGAGGCAATGTTGAACGGCACGCCCAGGAACACGTCGGCACTGCGCTGATAGAGCTGGCAGCTCAGGCGGCCGTTAGCCACATAAAACTGGAACAGCGAGTGGCAGGGCGGCAGGGCCATCTTGTCCACCTCCGCTACATTCCATGCAGATACAATGTGCCTGCGGCTGTCGGGGTTATTTTTGAGCGACTCCACAACATTCTTCAACTGGTCAATGTGCCCGCCGTCCGGGGTCGGCCAGCTGCGCCACTGATGGCCATAAACCGGCCCCAGGTCGCCATTTTCGTCGGCCCACTCGTCCCAAATGGATACCTTGTTGTCGTGCAGATACTTGATATTTGTGTCGCCGGCAATAAACCACAGCAATTCGTAAATGATGGAGCGCAGGTGCACCTTCTTTGTGGTAAGCAGCGGGAAGCCGTCTTCCAGATTGAAACGCATCTGGTAGCCAAACACGCTCTGCGTGCCGACTCCGGTGCGGTCGCCCTTCATTGTGCCGTTGGCGCGGATATGACGGAGCAGGTCTAAGTATTGTTTCATTATCGTAACGTTGTAGCTACAAATATAGTGTTTTAGCGCAAAATGTCTGCTATTATGGGGAGATGGTCGCTGGCGCCGCCGTTGTAGCGGGGGCCGATGTTGGTGCGGCGGGGTTTGCGGCCCAGAAACGCCTTGTCCTCTTCCAGCAGAAAACCGGGTCTGAACACCTCTGCCGGGCCTATTTTGCAAGCCGCGGCGGGCGATGCCAGCATCTGGTCAATCATCTCCCACTCCCCTTTGTACTTGATGGTGCCCCCCTCCTTTGGTGTGATGTTCTGCAGATTCGCCACACGGCAGAGCTCCATTATGACGCCGGCATCGGGTGTATCGTTGAAATCGCCCATCAGCACTATCGCGGCGGCAGGTTCTGCTTGCTGAAGCGAGTCCAGGTGCGCCAGCAGGGCATCGCACACAGCCTGGCGCTTGTGTTCCGAGGCCTTTGCGCCGCCATACTTGCTGGGCCAATGGTTCACATAGACGTGCAGGGTGTCGGGCGGGGTGGCAGCACGGTCGTTGGTATCCGCCCTATTCCGGGAGGCAGCCTCGCCACCAAGGGCCACTTTGGCGTAAAGAATCTCCCTCGTAGCAAATTCCCGGACGGTGATCCAGCCGTGCGCGAGCACCTTCACGCGGGCCGGGTCGTAGAGCAAGGCGACATCTATCCCGCGAGGGTCGGGGCTGTCACGGTGCAGTATGCGGTAGCGGAGCCTGGCCAGCGGAGTGTCATTCACCAGCGACTCCAGCACATAGCAGTTCTCCACCTCGCACAACCCCACTAGGGCGGGCAAGTCGCCGCCAAAACGCTCTCCAGAGGCGATAATGGTCTTTGCAATAAGATTGCGCTTAGCCATGAACTTACGCCGCGTCCAGCGGTATTCGCCCCCCGGAGTGAAGCCGTCGTCGGCAGTTGCCGGGTCGTCCCTGGTGTCAAAAAAGTTCTCGAGATTCCACGCGAAAATCTGGGCCTTGAGCCCGGTTGCCGCAAAGAACGCGGCCATCACAACAACACAAATCCTTCTCATAAGTCATCTACATCACGGTGGGAACGCCCTCGTTACGGGGACCCCCACTCCCATCGGTGGCCAAGTTAGTGAAAAAGTTGTATATTCGCAGGTTATTGATCACGTAAATCGTATGTCACTTAAATGCGGAATCGTGGGACTGCCCAATGTTGGCAAGTCAACCCTGTTCAACTGTATCAGCTCTTCCAAGGCACAGAGCGCCAATTTCCCGTTCTGCACCATAGAACCTAACATCGGCAGCTGCAACGTGCCGGACGAGCGCCTGCAAGTTCTTGAAAACCTGGTGCATCCGCGCCGGGTGGTGCCTGCCACCGTGGAGATTGTGGACATCGCCGGCCTGGTGAAAGGCGCCAGTCGCGGCGAGGGCCTCGGCAACCAGTTCCTGGCCAACATCCGCGAGACGGATGCCATACTGCACGTACTCCGCTGCTTTGACGACGACAACATCACCCACGTGGACGGCTCCGTGGACCCGGTACGCGACAAGGACGTGGTGGACCTGGAGTTGCAGATCAAAGACCTGGAAACGGTGAACAACCGTCTGGAAAAGGTCCGCAAGCAGGCCAAGGTCGGTGGCGACAAAACCGCCATGAAGGCCGTGGAGATGCTGGAGAAATACAAGGCGGTGCTTGAGCAGGGACGCAACGCCCGCGAGGTGATTCCGGAGAATCCCGATGAAGAGCGTCTTGCAAAGGAGTTCTGCCTGCTCACCTGCAAGCCGGTGCTCTACGTCTGCAACGTAGATGAAAACTCCGCCGCCACCGGCAATGCCTACACTGCAGCCGTGGCCGAGGCCATCAAGAACGAGGATGCAGGGATGATGATAATCGCCGCAAAGATAGAGAGCGAGATTGCAGAGCTCGAAACATACGACGAGAGGCAGATGTTCCTGGGAGAAATCGGGCTGGAACGCAGCGGTGTAGAGCGCCTGATACAGGCTGCATACGACCTGCTTGGCCTGCAGACATATTTCACTGTGGGCGAGCCGGAAGTGCGCGCCTGGACCATCCGCAAGGGGGACAAAGCTCCCCGCGCAGCCGGCGTGATACACACCGACTTTGAGAAGGGCTTCATCCGCGCCGAGGTCATCAAATACAATGATTTCATCTCCCTTGGCAGCGAATCGGCCTGCCGCGCCGCCGGCAAGCTGGGCAGCGAAGGGAAAGAATATGTTGTGCAGGACGGCGACATAATGCACTTTTTATTCAACGTATAATATTAATAATCAACATACTATGTACAGAACGCATACTTGTGGAGAATTGAGGATGGCCAATGTGGGTCAGGTTGTGACCCTGGCAGGCTGGGTGCAGCGCATCCGCAAAATGGGAGGAATGAGCTTCATTGACCTGCGCGACCGCTACGGCATCACTCAGCTGGTTGTGGACGACGCCTCCAGCGAAGATGTGAAAGAGGCGCTTGCAAAACTGGGACGCGAGGCGGTGATACAGGCCGTCGGAAAGGTGGCAGAGCGCCAGAGCAAAAACGCAAAGCTGGATACCGGCGATATAGAGATTATCCTCTCCGGCATCAATATCCTGAATCTCTCCGCCACCCCGCCCTTTACAATTGAGGACAACAGCGACGGCGGCGAGGAGCTCCGGGCAAAATACCGCTACCTCGATTTGAGGCGCAACCCGCTCAAGAACGCCCTGATGCTGCGTCACAAGATGGCGCACGAGGTGCGCAACTACCTTGACGCTCAGGGTTTCATGGAGATTGAGACCCCCTATCTGATAAAATCCACCCCGGAGGGCGCACGCGACTTTGTGGTGCCCAGCCGTATGAACCCCGGCGAGTTCTACGCCCTGCCGCAGAGCCCCCAGACCTTCAAACAGCTGCTGATGGTGGCCGGCTATGACCGCTACTTCCAGATTGTACGCTGCTTCCGCGACGAGGACCTGCGTGCCGACCGTCAGCCGGAGTTCACCCAGATTGACTGCGAGATGAGCTTTGTGGAGCAGGAAGATGTGCTGGACCTCTTTGAGGGGATGATGCGCACGCTGTTCAAGAACGTTATCGGAGTGGAAATCGCCAACCCCATCCCCCGCATCAGCTGGTACGATGCGATGGACCGCTATGGCAGCGACAAGCCCGATATCCGTTTCGGCATGGAGATCCGCGAGATTTCTGACCTGGTGAAGGGGTGCGGATTCAGCGTGTTTGACGGCAGTGAGTACATCGGCGCGATAGCTGTTCCCGGCGCGGCAGAATACACCCGCAAGCAGCTGGACGAGCTCACCGAGTGGGTAAAACGCCCGCAGGTGGGTGCCAAAGGTCTGGTTTACATCAAGTTGAATCCGGATGGAAGCATCAAGAGTTCTATAGATAAATTCTATACTCCCGAACAGCTGAAAGTTGTCGCAGAGAAGGTTGGTGCCGCTACAGGCGACCTGGTGCTCGTGCTCTGCGGGGCAAAACGCAAGACCCAGACAATGCTGGGCGTACTCCGTATAGAGATGGGCAACCGCCTTGGCCTGCGCAAACCCACCGACTTTGCGCCGCTGTGGGTTGTGGACTTCCCGCTGCTCGAGTGGAGCGAAGAGGACGGCCGCTTCTATGCGATGCACCACCCCTTCACCGCCCCCAAGCCGGAGCATCTGGAGTGGTTCTACAGCGATAAGAAAGAGGATCTGGAACGCGTTTGCGCCAATGCATATGACTTTGTGCTGAACGGCTGTGAACTTGGCGGCGGCAGCATCCGTATTCATCAGGCAGACGTGCAGCAGCGCATGTTTGAGGTTCTGGGCATCAGCAAGGAGGACGCAGAATACAAGTTCGGCTTCATCATCAACGCTTTCAAGTACGGCGCCCCGCCTCACGGAGGCCTGGCATTCGGTTTTGACCGCGTTTGCGCGCTGTTCGGCGGGCAGGAGACCATCCGCGACTTCATCGCATTCCCCAAGAACAACGTGGGACGTGACGTGATGATAGACGCTCCCAGCCGCATCGACCAGGTGCAGATGGACGAACTGTTCCTGGCCAGCACCGCGCCTGCAGAGGAATAATTTTCAGACATTTAGCGTATGACCGACCGCATTATGGAGGCCCTCTCGGGGGTAATGCACCCGGCCGAGGGGCGCGACATCGTCTCGCTCGGGATGGTGGAGAATGTGCACGCCGCGCAGACCGGGATAAAGTTCAACCTGGTTTTCAAGCGCAAAGACCCGCTGGCGGCGAGCATAAAGGCTGCCTGCCACGAGGTGTTGGAGGCGGCTTTTCCGGGGTATAAGATATCGATTCTGGAGCTGGTGCGTGCAACCCCGGCACCCAAGGCGGCTCCGGTCAATCCCGATTTGGAGAATCTTGCACAGGTAGGCAGCGTAATCGCTGTGGCCAGCGGCAAGGGTGGGGTCGGCAAATCTATGGTGGCGGTCAACCTGGCCATTACTCTCGCCCGCAAAGGGTACAAAGTCGGTGTTGCCGATGCAGATATTTACGGCCCCTCCATCCCCAAGATGACCGCTACTGAAGATGTGCAGCCCGAGGCCGAGATTGAGGGCGAAAAGCAGACGCTCATTCCCGTAGAGAAATACGGCGTAAAGTGGATGTCCATCGGCTACTTTGCCCGTCCGGAACAGGCACTGATATGGCGCGGCCCCATGGCCAGCAATGCGCTGAAACAGATGATATTGCAGGTGGCCTGGGGAGAGCTGGACTACCTGCTTATAGATCTCCCTCCCGGAACAGGCGACATACAGATTTCACTAGTGAACGACGTGCCGCTGGACGGTGTGTTCGTGGTCACGACCCCTCAGAGCGTGGCGCTGGCCGACGTGGAGAAGAGCATTGATATGTTCCGCAACCCCAAGGTAGACAAACACATCTTCGGCATAATAGAGAATATGTCGTGGTTCACCCCGGAAGAGTACCCGGACCATAAGTACTTTATCTTTGGCCGGGGCGGGGCTCAGAAACTTGCTGAAAAGTACAACCTGCCCCTGCTGGCGCAGATCCCCCTGGTGGCCTCCATCAGCAGCGACGGTGACAGCGGCACCCCCGCCGCCTTGCACGACGGAGCGGTGTATGACGCCCTGAGTGAAATTTTTTGATAATATTGTAAATACTCCTATATTTGCACTCCAATTCGACTGAGATATGGTGTAATGGTAGCACTAGAGATTCTGGCTCTCTCGGTTCGGGTTCGAGTCCTGATATCTCAACACAAAAAACTCCGCCTAATGCGGAGTTTTTTTGTTACTATTGGTTTGTGCGTTGCACCCGGAAGCCGAGTGCTGCGATAATGCGATAAAAAGTTCCTACACTTGGCATTATCTCTCGACCCGAGACACATAACTTTTGTCTGCGAGTTCTAACTGTGTAACACCAGCCTCTTTTCTAATATCACGTATTATTTGTCCTGAATAAAACGAGTATGCTTCTTCTTCAAATCTGGTGCGTTCTGGCGTTCCCGGTGCACCATATTTAGCATCTAATACGGCATCATAGTCCCTTATCTTTCTGTCATTAACTTGGTTCATCGTTTTCTACTTTAGCCCAAATGTAACTATAATTGTAATATGTTACAACTTTTTCCAGAAACGGTAACGCCTTTTTGAAAATGCAAATACCCACCATCCGCAAAGTGCAGATGCCTCCGCTTGCAATGCTTTCTGGGCAAAAATCTGCCCCTGAAAGCATTCAAGCTACGGTATTTGTCTGCGCTTCGCTCTGTCGCCAACGGTCCAGCCAAAGCGCTCCAACGTTTTGTTTTGGCTCCACGAAACTTTGGCGGGAGCGCAACCGTTTTCCCTCCTAAAGTCGGAGTGACGAGCAATGCCGCGCGGGACGGGTGTGACCTCAGCGGAACTCCCTGGCGCTTTGGCGGGACAGGAATAGGGTTCTATCCAGCATAAGTGGCGGAGTGGCACAGTCGCATTATTCCGGCAATCACAAGCGGACAATGTACGCCCTTAGACCACTGTGTCATGGGAGACCCCGCTTTGAATGCTGATATCAGCAAACAGAGCGGACACTTCTGCTCCTTACACACACTAAACGGCATCCAATCCGCTTGTGATTGCCGAAAAATATTTTGACGGCCTTGCGGCCGTATGGGTTGAGGGCTGTCGCCCCCATGACAGGAGGTTTTGATGATGCCCGCATACGCAGGCATCTGGCAGTCCGGGCTACGCCCATGACTGCCAATTATTCTGTGACAGGGCGAACAGAGAACCCGTCGTAGCGGTAGTAGTAGCCCCAGCCGTAATAGTCGGAATAGAAGTCCACGTAGCACGCGCGGTACGGGTAGTCCGTACTGAGGGAAGAAGACCAGTAGTAGCCGTCGGACCCCGCAAGGCCGAGGCCGGTATTGTACCGGTAGCCAGCGGCGGGAAGGAATATGCTGTTGCCGTTGGTGTTGCTGGTAACGAGTCTTCCGTTAACACCATTCTGGGTTGTCCATGTCCAGGTGCATTCATCTAACAGTTCCTGCCACTCTTCAATTGTGGGCATTCTCCATGTGCCACCCCAATTTGCTGTAGCTGCGTCATCCTCGGGATCGAGTACGGTGTTGTTGTCAATAGGGCCGTAATCACTGGATGTATTATACTTGGAGAATTTCACGTTATCCCATGAATCGCCGCTTGTGCGGAACGGACAAGTGTCCCAGTAATAGTAATTCGATTCTTGCGGCGCCGTGGCTCCCCAAGCGAAGTAATCTCCGTACTCCTCCGGAGCATTAGCACCAACGTTGCAGGTTGCCCACTTGAGACCGGAGGTCAAGCCGAGGTCAACGGCTCCAGGTGTGCCGTTGGTGAAATTATCGGAGAAGCGCAGGAAGGCGGCCTTGCCCTTGTTCACCACGCGGGAGACTACCGGGGCGGTGTATGTGCCGGAGTTGGTTCTCAATGTGGCGGTCACTGTCTTATTGCTGAAGTCCAGCGGCTGCACGGCAATATAGGCACGCACCGTCTCATTCTCCCTTGTAGTGGCAGTGTTCTCAAATTTCAGAGTAAGGGATTCCCTGGTTTCAATTGGTGTAACCGCTGGAGTATCTCCGGAAATATCCAGAGCAGCCTTCTCTACGAAGATGGCCTCGTCGCAGGATATTGTCAGCGATGTGATGGTTGCGGGTTCGGGGACTACGATGTCTATGTAGAGAATAGAACCCTGCCTGTCCATCTGGAAGGTGACACTGTTGTTCTCTGGCATCGTCTTGGCCGAGGCCAGATAATCGTATGCCGAGAGGTGTGCGAAACTGCCGTTGCCGTTCTGCACCTGTCCAGAATAATCCATGATAATTGTCTTGTTGTCCTGGAAGTAGTTCCATACACTGAACGGATAGTATGCAGCATATGATGCATTGTTTCTCAGTGCCCAGCCGCCGCCGTCGAACGTTGCGCTGGTGGAACTCGATTGAGTCTTAATAGGAAACTCCACCTGATTGCCCTCGTGGGGAAAGATGCCGAGGGTGTCTCCTACTGCCCAGTTGAATACCAGTGCGATGCCGTCATCCACTGATGTCGCTTTTGTCTGCTCAGAGCCACTTATCGGCTCGAACTCTATTTCGCCAGGGCCAACGAACTTGATGGTATTGATGTAGTCCTGCATATCAAGGGCGGACTGTTTGTCTGCGGTGCAAGCAGTCATTGACACCAGTAATATTGATGCCACAAGGAGTTTGATGTTCCTCATAACTTAGTAATATTTATTAGTTATCTGTTTATTAATGATTCACTTGCAGTGGGAAATACCCCGCCAAATGTACGCATTACATCTAGCAAATACAACCCCATGTGCCACTGGTCAAATATTCGGTCTCATTTCCTCAGTGCATCTACCGGGTTGAGGCGGGAGGCTTGGACCATCCGCTCAGTGAAGCCGTCATTATATGCAGTGTATAATCACAAATGATGGGCGATTACATGATTATTTGTAAGATGCCGAACCAGATAAACTGTTTCACCCTCTACAATATGGACGCTATAGAACACATACCAGATTGTATGTTTGTTACGGGGAAAGGCTGAATAGAATAAATCTTTGCCAAATCTCTCAAAATAGGCAGAAGCCCCTTTCCCTATCTTAATCTTTTCTCTCAAACATCTGCGTAAGCCCTTCGCGGACTCGTTCAATCACATCATCCACAGTGATGGCTCGTGCAAGATCCGCTTCCGGAGCTGTGCTCTGTGCCATCAAGATGAAAGACTCGTCACGTCCACGCTGGATAACCACTCGTTCCGTACGTGCAAGATCCAGGTATTTCTTCATATTGTTGCGGAGTTCCGCCGAACTGATTACAACCATACTGCAGGTACATTATAATGTACAAATTTATGGAGAGCAGACTAAAAAAGCAAGTACAAACTGATTCTTTTTAGTACATTTGCAACGAACTTTTGATAGTTGTCCTTTTGGTATTGAACGTTATCGTTCGCGAAACTGTGTCGGGCCTCTATCAGAAGTTTTGTTATTCCAGGCTTTTGCAGAGTGTGATGAAATCCTCAACGGAGAGTTGTTCCGGACGGAGGCCGGCGTATTGTTCCGGAGGTTCAACCCCAAGGGGTTTGAGGCTGTTGCGGAGGGTTTTGCGGCGCTGGTTGAAGGCCGTTTTGACCACGGCCTTGAATTTTGTCTCGTCGCAGCCGAGCTCTGTCCGGCTGTTCCGCCGCAATCTGATTACCGCTGATTTTACCTTAGGAGGCGGGGAGAATTCGTGTTCTCCCACGGTGAAGAGGTATTCTATGTCGTACCATGCCTGTAATAATACCGACAGGATGCCGTAGCTTTTGTTTCCGGGGCCGCTTGCGAGCCTTTCTGCGACCTCTTTTTGCAGCATCCCTACAACCTGGGGCACGCTCTCGCGGTAATCCAGAATCTTGAAGAAGATTTGAGAGGAAATGTTGTAGGGGAAGTTGCCTATCACGGCAAAGTCGTCTTCGGGGAATATTTTCCGCAGGTCGGTCTTGAGAAAGTCGGCGGCATAGAGGTTGGGCATTATTGCCGGGAGGTTTTCACGCAGGTATTGTATGGACTCGTCGTCTATCTCGATGCCTTTTAAGACGATATCATCGCGCTGCAGCAGGTGTCTGGTGAGGGCGCCGGTGCCGCACCCGACCTCCAGGGTGTTGAGTTTATCCCCGTCATTCACCACCAGGGCATCGGCAATACGCTTCGCGATGCCCTCGTTTGTCAGGAAGTGCTGCCCCAGGCTTTTTTTTGCTCGTACTTTCATCTTCACATACAAAGATAGACGTTTTTTTGGTACTTTTGTAGTTAGAGCCCGTAGGGCGTAGAGTAAGTCCCTTCCCCGAGGGAAGGGATTTAGGGATGGGGATACGTAATAAGTAAAGTGCGGGAGGGAGAAGTTTCGCAAATATCTCTAACGCACATGTTTAGGTAGAATATTCATTTGCGAAACTGAGTGAACGTGTCGGATAAGAATACCCCATTGATGCAGCAGTACTACGAAATCAAATCGCAGTACCCCGATAGCATTTTATTCTACCGTGTGGGTGATTTTTACGAGACCTTTGCGGAAGATGCGGTGGTGGTGAGCAAGGTGTTGGGGCTGGTGTTGACACGGAAGGCGAGCGGTGCCGGCAGTTACACCAATCTGGCAGGAGTTCCGCATCACGCCATAGACATTTACCTTCCCAAGATGGTGGCAGCGGGCTATAAAGTGGCCATCTGTGACCAGCTGGAGGACCCTAAGCTGACCAAAAAACTGGTGAAGCGCGGCGTCACTGAGTTGGTAACTCCGGGCGTGAACTACAACGAGGCGCTGCTCGACTCCACAAAGAATAACTGGCTGTGCGCACTCTATTTTGAGAAGGACCTGGCCGGTGCGGCATTTCTGGATATCTCCACAGGTACGTTCCGCGTGGCGCAGGGCTCGCTGGACCTGGTGGATCTGCTGCTGGCCGATTATGCCCCCAAAGAGATTCTTTTGCAGAAGGGGTTTGAAGACGGGTTCAAGCAGCGTTTTGCCGAGAAGTCGTTTGTAACATCGGTGGACAGTTGGGCGTTTGTATATCACACTGCATATAAGAAGCTCATCAAGCAGTTCGAGACCGACTCCCTGAAGGGATTCGGGGTGGAGGATATGCCGCTGGCCATAACTGCGGCCGGTGCGGTGATGGCTTATCTTGATATTACTGAGCATAAGGATATCTCCCATATCCGCACCCTTGGACGGATAGACAGCGGCGAGTTTATGTGGATAGACCGCTTTACGATGCGCTCCCTGGAGGTTCTGCAACCGATGTCGCAGGGCGGGGCCTCCCTGATCAGCATCCTGGACAGCTGCCGCTCTCCGATGGGGAGCCGCCGCCTGCGCGAATGGATGGCTATCCCCCTCAAAAACCCTGCTGCGATAAAGGCCCGTGCCGATGTCGTGCAGGCTTTTTATGACAACGCCAAACTCCGCTCGGCAATCCGCGACCGCATCGCAAACGTCGGTGATCTGGAGAGGATAGTGTCGCGCGCTGCGGCTGGCAAGATACTGCCGCGGGAGGTGCTTCAGATGGGGCGCGGCCTTGAGATGATAGGTGATATAATCGAACTGGGGCGCGGGGAGGAGGCCATTGCATCGCACATCGGCCGGCTGGATGCCTTGAAGGAGCTTTCGCAGCGTATTGCAGCCACCATAAAGGCCGATACTGCGCAGCAGGTGGGCAAGGGCGAGGTTATCGCCGCAGGCATCGATGCAAAGCTGGATGATTACCGTAACATCCTGGAAAACAGCAAGAACATCTTGCTTGACATTCAGCAGCGGGAGCGTGACGCTACCGGTATTGCATCGCTCAAGGTAAGTTACAACAACGTATTCGGCTACTATCTGGAGGTACGCAATACCTATAAGGACCTTGTGCCGGCCGACTGGATCCGCAAGCAGACGCTGGTTGGTGCGGAGCGCTATATCACCGCGGAGCTCAAGGAATACGAAGAGAAGATTCTGGTGGCACAGGACCAGATTGTGGCTATAGAGTCGGCGATTTACGCCGATCTGGTGCGTGAACTGCAGGCAAACATCGCCGCCATTCAGCGCAACGCTGTGGCTGTGAGCGAATTGGATTGCCTGAGTTCGTTCGCCTTCACCGCCCGTGAAAAAGGTTACCATCGTCCGGTGGTGGACGATTCGCTGGAAATAGATATCAAGAAGGGGCGCCATCCGGTTATAGAGGCACTGCTGCCTGAGGGTGAGGAGTATGTCGCAAATGACGTCTTCCTCAGCAACGACAGCCAGCAGATAATAATCCTCACCGGTCCCAATATGGCCGGTAAATCGGCCCTGCTGAGGCAGACGGCCCTGATTGTGCTGATGGCGCAGATCGGGTGCTTCGTGCCCGCAAAGAGCGCCCATATCGGCTTTGTGGACAAGCTCTTCACCCGCGTGGGAGCATCGGACAACATCTCCCGGGGCGAATCTACCTTTATGGTGGAGATGACGGAGAGCGCAACCATCCTGAACAATCTTTCACAACGGTCGCTGCTGCTGCTGGACGAGATAGGTCGCGGCACCAGCACATACGACGGAATGTCCATCGCCTGGGCTATTGTAGAGTATCTGCACGCAAGCCCGATGGCGCCCAAGACGCTGTTTGCCACCCATTATCACGAACTCAACGAGATGGAAACCCAGCTCGACAGGGTTCATAACTTTCACATTTCCACGCAGGAGGTAGACGGACACGTGATTTTCCTGCGCAAATTGTGTCCCGGCGGGGTGGCCAGCAGTTTTGGTATTCACGTGGCCCGCATGGCCGGTATGCCCGACGCGGTGCTGCACGCGGCACAGAAGAAGCTCAGCACGCTGGAGGGTAGCAAAGCCTCAGGGCAGGCCGGCGCTGCCGGCGCGCACCCTATGCAGCTGTCGTTCTTTCAGTTGGACGACCCGCTTTTACTTGACATTAAACACATTATCGAGAGAATAGATATCAATACGATTTCCCCACTAAACGCTTTTGATACTATCAGACAAATCAAAAACAAATTAGCTGGAGGAAAAGACGATGGAGATCTTTCATCAAATCAAAAGTGACCCGCTCAGGACCTTTCTGTCGCTGTTCGGGGTCAGTGTCGGAATCTTTGTAGTAGTTGTTTCATTCGCCCTTGTTGATGGCTTCAAACGGGCCGTGGTGGCCGGATTTGACCATTTTGGGAGCGATATGATTATGGTGGAGCGCTTCCCCGTGGTGGAAGAAAGCAGCGGCGACGGGGCTGGAAACGATGATGGCGGAGGTGACGCCGACTGGAGCCGTTATGCCGCCCGCCCCCAACCGAGCAAGGAAGACTTCTTAGCCCTCGCGGGGCAGAGCACCAGTACAATGGCCTGGTCCGCAATTGCAGCAGAGGCGGAGGCTGATATCTCGTACTCGGGCAAAATAATGCGCGGCTGCAAGTTGGTCGGGGTCAGGGGCGCCTGGCAGCACCTGATTTACTCTTCTGTATGCGAGGGGCGCGATTTCTCCATGGCAGAATTGTCAGGTGCAGACACCAAGGTGATAATCGGGGCCAAGATAGCAGACGGTCTGTCTGGACAAAGTTCGAGCAGCACCCTTTGCGGCAGCACGGTACGCATAGACGGCCGCAATATGACAGTCGTGGGTATACTTTCAGAAGAGGGTAAAAACATTATAAACCTCTATGCCAGCGACTACGCCCTGTTTGTGCCGTTTGCTGCGGCAGAGAATATTGCCGGCGACGGAGCGCTAGAGACTATGATTGCGGCGGGGCCAGGCAGCGCTTCGCGTGAGGCTGCTATGGGTGAGATGAGGCGAACCCTGCGTGCCGCGCGGCGGCTCTCTCCGGCACAAGAGGATAACTTCGCCCTGAACACAATGGAAGACCTCTGCCGGCAAACCGTCTCCCTGACGCGCAAGATTACAGTACTGGGTCTCGCAGTAGCGCTGTTTTCGCTGCTAATAGGGGGCTTCGGCATTGTGAACATAATGTTCGTCTCTGTAAAAGAGCGGACCTGGTCAATCGGCCTCAAAAAAGCCCTGGGAGCACGTCGTAATAGGATTCTGCTGGAGTTTCTGCTGGAGGCGCTGATATTGTCCGTGCTAGGTGCGGCTCTGGGCCTCCTTCTAGCCTGGGGCGTTGTGGCACTTATCCCATCCGGAGTCGTCGATGCAAATATCACATCCGCCCATATAGCCCTCGCCTTCGCTCTCGCCTGCACCCTGGGCCTTGCCAGCGGCCTCGCCCCCGCCGCCCAGGCCTCCCGCCTCAACCCGGTAGATGCACTGCGGAAATGAAAAAAACCCTGAGCCGCTAAAGCCCAGGGTTTATAATGTAGAAAAGTCTATATCCTAGTAAAACTTGCCTCTGTAATCCTTGACATCTGATTCTTGAGCTACGATGTCTGTGAGGGCACGGAGCTGGGATGCAGCAACCTGAGATGCCTTGTTAACGGCGTCAGCCTCTGTGTAATACTCACCGGTAGCAGCATCTTTCACTTCGAAGAAATAGACACCGTATGAGCCCTTCACAGGACCCTTAACCTTACCGGGCTCGGCCGCAGCCACAGCGCCCATAAGCGCAGGCTCCAGGCTCATATCGCTGCCGGCAAAGCTGATACCGTCGCGATGGTTCACCGTAGTATCGAATTTCTCCGCCAAAGCCTCGAGCGACTCGCTGCCGCTGACCTTGGCAGCAGCCTCTTCTGCCAGGTTGTCAACCTTCTTGCGGTTGATGAGCTCCATTGTGATGTTATCCTTGACATCTTCAATAGCCATCTTACCCTCTTTACGAGCCTTAGTAACAGCAGCAACAAAATAGTACTTGTTGTCTACGGTTATTACGTCAGATACGGAACCCTCCTTGGTCTTGCTGTCAAATACCCAGTGAATGACGCTGCGGGCATTATCAACGGCGCCGATGCGGCGGGTGTCAATGGTAACATTCGGCTGGGGAATAACCGGGAGGTTCTCTTCCTTGACGATCTCTGCAAACTTCTCATATTTGCCGGAGCTGCGGTCTGCAAGGTCTGCAGCCTTCATGTTGAAATCGCGGAAAGTATTGTCTGAAGGGTTGATATTCTTGCGCAGGTAAGCGAGTTGAACCTTCTCTTTGGGAGCGTCGGCATCATCAACCTTGATTACTGCCACCATCTGGTATGCGTCGATGTCAATGATCTTGGCCTCACCCTTCTTCATGGCGAAGGCCTCGCCAAAGAAGCCCATGTTATTGGCTTCCAGGTTATCCATAGTAACCCATCCGCCGTTCACGAGTTCTTCGCTGGTGCCGTTCCTGCGAACTGAGTTCAGCAGGGAATCTGCAACAGCCCTATCGGCTGAGGGGAACACCTTGAAAGAGAAATTGACCCTGTCGGGCATCATCTTGCGCTCAGCAACCCTTACTGCAGTAAAGGCCTCTGCGGTCTCTTCCACGGGGCTTACGCTGCCACTGCCGCCAAATGCATAATCTGCAAAAACATCGGGAAGTTCCTCTTTGCTGTAGAACTTATCCTCCCAGCGGCGGTCCGAGTTGAGGGCTATGAAGTTTTTGAGGTTCTCAGCCTCGGCAAACTGCTCGTAAAGTGCATCGAACTCTACCCTTGTGGCTTCAATATCCTCCTGGCTGGGAACAACCTCGAACATTACATATTCAATATCGCGGTTTGCCGGCTGAACAAAAAGGTCCTTGCGGTCGTTAAAGAACTTGGCTACCTCTGCAGAAGAGATCTGGATGGTGGAGTCCACACCAAAGTTGATGGGCACTACAAAGAAGTCGATATCCTTGGTGGTATTGCCCTCTGCAATGGCGCGCTCTATCTGGGAAGCATTCAGGGTTGAGCTGTTGCGCAGCGCTGAATAGTACTTGCCGTACATCTGCTGTGCATAAACCTGCTCTTTAAGATGCTCCCAATACTTGCGGGATACGCCGCTCTCGTCCAGGTCCATCTGGGAAAGGAACTCCTTAACTGCATCTGAGTTGAACTGACCGTTCTCATCCACGAACATGCGCTGCTGTGCGATAACCGGAGAAGCCGTTTCGCCCTGAAGCAGATTTACCATTTCTGCATCCTCTACGCTGAAGCCCGCCTTCTTAATCTTGGGGAAGAAAATCTTCTGGTTGAACAGCTGGTTCCAAGTCATCTCGCGGAGCTGGTTCTGTGCCTCTTCGCTGTTGACATTACCGCCGTTGAGGGCATTCATCAACTGGGTGTTCTGCTCCAATGCGGTGTAATACTCACGATATGAGATGGCTTTGCCATTCATCTCGCCCACATTGTTATCTTTTGACATACTCTGCAATGTTGACCCGAGGGTGTTGGGGTCAATGATAAACGACAGCAGTGCTATCGCAATCAGGATAGAAATAAGAATTCCGAGTTTTACACGGATTTTCTCCAATACGGCCATATCAATAATTTTTAGTTTTTTGCATCAATCATACTATACCCGTAAATGAAATAAGGGTATTAGCGCGCAAAATTAGAAAAAATTATTTAATCCGAGGCATCGGACCCACAAAATTCACCGTGTCAAGGTAAAATTTGGTAGAATCGTTAACTACCCTTCCGAAAGAATCAAACGGCTTTTTAATGGTAGAACGGTTGGCCCTTTGGTCGCATGTCATACCGTATCCCTGGAGTTTGCCCTGCGGAGATGTCATCACCACATAGCAGTCGGTATAAATCTGCTCTTTCTGCTTGTCCCAATAGACGGTATCGGTGATTATACGTTCGCCTTTGATGTGATTGAGGATGTTTACGTTGCCGTATGCCATCCAGTCGTCTTTGCGGGAGGTGGTGGTGTGCTCCGCACCAGCCGCAACAAGCTGCGACTCCAAAAGGCCGTCTTCGTTATATACATAAACCTCAAACCCCTCACTGTAAACCTCTTTGGTGATGGGAACAGAATCCTGTTCGTATTGGTAGGTATCCATCGCGCGGGTGCGCATCTGCATCGTGAGATTGGCCTTGTTGTATTCCATGGCCTGCATCCCGCGTACGCTCTGAACCGGCGTCACCCGCCAGTCGATCGGGGCTGGTTTCGGATCGTTCTTGCAAGATACCAACAACGTTGCAACGCATAAAAAGAGAGGTAGAGACAGTCCTCTGGCTGCCTCTACTCTCTTTCTTATGATATTGTTGCGTTTCGTTTTATTTAGCTGTTCTTACGGTGGTGACGTCGCGAAGCGCGCCGCAAGAAACGGTGTAGCTCTGGCCGTCGGTCAAATCGTACATGAATGCATCCGCCTTGTTGGGGAAATATGCGGCGTATTGACCAGCCAGGGCGTTGGCCTCTGAGGTGAGGGTGGGATCGGCAGCCTTTGCCTTGTTCACATAGTCGTATGCTACCCAGAAGTTAGCGTGGGATTCTACCTCATTGCCACCGCAGCGGGCTGTTCCCCAGATTGTTCCAATCAGAAGGTATGCCTTGCCCTTGTAGTCATCGGAAAGCGCAGCAGCCTTGTTTGCAGCAGCTATTGCACCGGCGTTATTGTTGGCTTTCTTATAGTTGTAGGTGCCCAGCTCAAAGTAGTAGCTTGCCAACTGTGCCGCATCGCTGCCGTCGCAACCGTTGATAGCCTCCTGGAGGAACTTGACTGCCTTGGCGCTGTCGTCCTTGCGGGAATACAGCTTGTAAAGCAGGTAAGCGCTGCTGGCAGAGGGATCTTTTGAATACAGAGACTCAACAGCCTTGAGGTAAAGCTCGCTGTCCAGGCAATCTGCACTGCTCAGCATCTTGACAACGCCACGGAGAGTTTCTTCGTCGTCCGGATTGGCTGCGTAGCGGGGAGCGAGGAGTTCCAGCAGGTTGTCGCAGCTTGCGATTCCGCTGTTCATGAAGAGTGTCTCAACATCTTTCTGCGCCTTGCGGAGCTTCTGGTCGTCTTTTGTGGTGAGCGAAGCGTTGATGGCCTCTGTGATGGCGGTATAGTCTGCCATAACCTGCTCTGCACCAAGGTCACCTGAGGTGAAAAGGTTGGTGGCAGATTCCATCAGCTTCACATACACCAGATCGCTGGCATTGATGCCGGTGGCGATGAATATCTCCTTGTACTGGTCGTAAACAGCTTTGGGGTTCTTCTCGTTCCAGCGGAAGTTGTTGATATCGATTGCCTTGTTGTTGAGGGCAGAAACAGCGTTCTTGGGGTAGTTGGCCACACGCTGGTCGTAAAGCATCATGAGGGTGTCCAGATAACCTTCGCGGGCTTTGGCATCCTTGGTTTTCTTATATGCCCAACGCATCAGCTTCTGACCGTCAATCAGCATGTTCTGACTGGCGGTAACGGGGCAGAGGGTGTAAGCCTGACGCCAGGGACCGAAAGCCTCCTCCATATTGTTTTGCTTGACGTACTCCAAGTAATATGAGAGATACTTTACACATTCGGCACTGTCAGGTCCGAATTTGCCCTGTGCGAATGCGTTCATGGTGAACATCACCGCAAACATTATTGTCAAAATCTTTTTCATAGTGTAAAGCTGTTAATAAGTTACCTGTATAGTGATTTGTGGAACCATAAGTCAAACAGATTCAGGCCCACGTTTATCTTCACATAATTCTCTAATACCAAATTGTTTGCCAAAGTGCCATTTCGCCCCAGTTCTACGCTCAAAGCCAACGACGTAAACCGGTTGTTGAAGGGGAATCCGGCCCCGAATGTGATGCCGTAATTATTTATGGGAGTGCCATTTACGGCAAGATAACCCTGATTATAGAAAACGCCGGCGCGGTATGTGACATTATTTGCATAATGACGGATATCATATTTGTTGGGGGTAATCTCTCCGCCCAGGCGGAACTGCTGCATGCGGCGCGTAACCACGTCTATTCCGGGTGCATTTGTGAAAGTGGTCTTGCTCCAATCCTGCATGATATAGTCAAAACCGAACATCCATTTATCGGTTTTGCGCAAAGTGAATCCCGCACCAATCTCGGCCGGAATCAGATAATCCAGCTTGGTGATGACATTTGCGATAGTATCCACAGAATTAGACGTAGAGGCGATCGTAAGGTCTGTATATTCACCGCCCATCTTGCTCCCTATCTTATATGTAGCACCGAGTGTAAGCGCCAGATCCGGCTTTAGATTTGCGGTATATTGCACTCCTGCCTTGGCACCGAAACCGCGTGAAACGCTGCTCCAGGAGCGTGCTATCTGGCGATAATGCGTGTTGGTGGTGAAATCGGCTGAGGAAGAGTGGATGGTGTTGCCAAGGTAATAGATGCCGTCCACACCGATGCTAAGATTGTCTATAATGCTCCAGCCGGCGCCCAGGACTATCTGGTAGGTGCCCCCCTTGCCCATCTTATCATACTCCACGTCGCCCATCTCCAGAAGCACGTCGTCGGCACGTTCGCGCGATACAAACTCGTAGCCGGTGGTGGCGAATGGCATCAAGCCCGCCTTGAAGGCAATCCTCTTGGACAACGGGAGAGAAACCAGTATATGGTGGATGTTGAAAATATTGTTCACGGAGAGGAGCTTTCCGTTAGCGGTTGGCTCAATAGAAGTAGATGCGTCGGCAGAATAGAAAATATTTTTCTGGGTGACGCCAAAATCGAGCATAAAGGCCCTGTTTTCACGGGCTGTGACGGCTGCCGGGTTCACCCAGTTGATATATGCATTGTTCCGGTCACCTATCGCTATGCCGCCCATGGCCAGGGAGTTCTGCCCACCGAGGGTCTCCAGGTTGCCGATACCGTACATAGAATAGGGCGAGAACGTATCGTATGCAACGTCGGCCTGTGCCTGAAGCCGCTCTGGCATCAGCACTGCGAAAACGGCCGCCAGCACTGCGGTAATTAATCTTATGTACAGTTTATTCATCTTATACCATTGCTATTTGGGCAAGTGCATCCAGCACCAGGTTCTCCATCACAAGTACCTTGCCCTTGAGTCCGGCGGCAAAAACCGGGGCATCCCCGCCGGTGAGAATCACTTTCCGGTGCGGATGCGCACGCATATATCCCTCAATTTCAAACTTTATGCCGAGTATATTACCCGACGCCAGTGCAGTATCGAGGTCATATCCGACCTCCGATATCGTATTTATATCTCCCTTTGCAAGTATTGTCTGGGGCTCGCAAAGCGGTATCTTGCCGGTGAAATGGCTCAGGGCGCGGTAACGCATATTCAGCCCCAGGGAGATGGCGCCCCCCACATAGTGACCCTTGTCTATGAACTCCACAGTTGTGGCGGTACCAAAGTCAAACAGCAGGATATCCTCTTCCGGCATCAGTATGCTCGCCTGTAATATGGCGGCCATCCGGTCGGCACCCATACCGTCGGGCATATTGTCCAGGTACTTGTAAATCGCCGGACCACCAGCAACCTGCTCCCTTACATAATCCACATTGAAATCTATGAATCTGCGGCAACGGGTTTTAAGATGCTCTCGGAGGGAACGGTCTTCATTGCGCACGGAGGCAAGTACTATAGTGTCGTATCCGCTGCCGGTTTTTGCCTGCAGGTCAGACGGGTCTTCAAAGCGCTGTACCGACTTCTGCGTCAGGGCGTCGTAACTGGCCACTTTGCAGGAGGTGTTGCCGATGTCAATTACCAGATTCATTTTCAAAAGTGTCGAACTGCAAAGTTAGCATTTCTTGCAATAATTCCACCGCTTTTTTCACACTGGTTACATTATCACATTTGACAAACAACGAATTAGGGCGCTGGATGAGCTGATATTTGTGCCCCGAGTGCTGAATATGATTCAAAATGCCGCCAAATACCCGGCTGCTGTAATAAGTTGAATTCTGATTTGAGACAAAGTACGCCGCCATCCCTCCGTTTTTGAGGATGATTTTCTCAAAACCAAGTTCCATTGCGGCCTGGCGCAACCTCACAATGTTTATAAGTTCCTCCAACTGCTGCGGAACAGGCCCGAACCTGTCTGTCATCTCCATGACGAAACCATCTATCAGGGAGGCGCTTTTCATATTGTCCAGCTCCCTGTACAGGCGCATCTTCTCCTTTGGAACATTAATATAATCGTCTGGAATACAGGCCTCTATATCGGTATCTATATAACAGTCAGAGACCCATCCGCCAGCAATAAGGCCGCCCGTATCGGGTGTGTTATCCTCTAACTCCATCTCCCCCCTGAGTTCACTCATGGCCTCAGAGAGTATCTTCTGATACGTTTCAAAGCCCATTTCGTCTATATACCCGCTCTGTTCCGCCCCAAGGAGGTTTCCTGCGCCGCGAATGTCCAGATCCTGCATTGCAATGTTGAATCCGCTCCCAAGGTCGCTGAAGGTCTCTATGGCATTCAGGCGGGCCCGCGCATCGTCTGTAAGGATTTCCTGAGAGGGGACTATCAGGTAACAGAAAGCCTTTACGTTACTGCGGCCTACCCTTCCGCGCAACTGGTGCAAATCGCTCAGGCCAAAATTCTGGGCGCGGTTGATCAGCATTGTGTTGGCGTTGGGGATATCCACACCATTTTCCATTATGGTTGTAGAGACCAGTATATCGTAGTCCCCGTCCATAAAGTCCAGAATCTTTTTCTCCAGCACGGCGGGCTCCATCTTGCCGTGGGCCACGCATATCCTCGCCTGGGGACATATCTGCCGCAGGTTGTCGGCCACGGCATCTATATCCTCTACCCTGTTGTGTATGAAGAAAACCTGGCCGCGACGCTCAAGTTCCGATTCGATGATCTCTTTTATGATTTCTCCGTCATAATCTATTATCTCCGTATGGATAGGGATACGGTTTGGCGGAGGAGTCGAGATTATTGATATGTCGCGCGCTCCCAACAGCGAGAACTGCAGGGTACGTGGAATCGGGGTGGCGGTGAGGGTCAGGGTATCTACATCCTTGCGTATCATACGCATTTTCTCCTTTGCACTCACCCCGAACTTTTGCTCCTCATCTATTATCAACAGCCCTAAATCTTTGAAAATTATCTCTTTACCAAGAATGCGATGGGTTCCTATGAGGATGTCTATCTTCCCTTCGCGCAACCGTTTGGCAATGTCGCGCACTTCTGCGGCAGTTTTCAGACGGCTGATAAACTCTATGTTGCATGGAAAATTATGGAGCCGCGCCTGGAAAGTGTGATAGTGCTGCAACGCCAGGATGGTCGTGGGGACCAGAACCGCCACCTGTTTGCCGCTGGCCACCGCCTTGAACGCCGCCCGGACGGCAACCTCGGTCTTACCGAATCCCACGTCTCCGCAAATCAGGCGGTCCATGGGGTGGTTATCCTCCATATCCCGCTTTACATCCTCAACCGCTTTGTGCTGATCCGGGGTATCCTCATACATAAAGGAGGATTCCAACTCCTGCTGCAGATAGTCATCCGGGGCAAAGCTGAAGCCCGGGGCGGTGCTGCGCTCGCTGTAGAGTTTTATCAGGTCTGCAGCGATATCCTTGACCTTGGACTTGGTATTGTTCTTTAGTTTCTCCCAATTCTTGCTGCCGAGTTTGTATATCTTGGGAGGGGCGCCTTCTGACGATTTGTAACGGGATATTCGGTGGATGCCATGGATGGAGACAAATATCACGTCGCCATCCTTATAGGTAAGTTTTATGGCCTCCTGCATCTTGCCGTTGACATCGGTGTGCACCAGGCCGCCGAAACGACCCACACCGTGGTCTATATGAACCACATAATCACCTATGTTAAAGGCCATCAAGTCGTTGAGAGTGAGCCTTTCGCTGCTGGATACCTCCCGCTTGGTGACGATGCGGTGATAACGCTCAAAAATCTGATGGTCTGTGTACCAGCACTGCTTCTCTTTTGTGCTTATGTAGCCCTCCTGAAGTGAGATTGGTATGAAATCTACATTTCCAACCCCTTCAAGAATCTGTTTCAAACGTATGGTCTGATTCAGCTGGGGTGAAAGTATATGCACCTGATAGCCGTTGGAATACTTCTCCTCTATGTCGCGGGTGAGTATCTCAAAGTTCTTGTTGAATGCAGGCTGGGGTATAACGTCCACTTCGGTTGCTCCATAATGTACATCTTCACAAAAATCCCAATAGATTGTGTTCTCCGGCAGCTGGCTGCCCAAATCCACATACTCATCTTCTGAATGGTTCTCAAAAAGGTTGGGATATATATCCACCCTGCCCACTTTCTCCACTGTACGCTGCGTGTCGGAGTTGAAACGCGCTATGGAATCTATCTCGTCACCAAAGAAATCTATGCGGTATGGCATATTGTCGGCATACGAGAATATATCTATTATAGAGCCCCTTAAAGAGAATTCACCTGGCATAGAAACAAAATCCACCTTCTTAAATCCGGCATCAAAGAGAACCTCCTTAAGAAACTCATGACTCAGTTTATCCCCCTTGTTTATGGATATTATGGAGCTGGCTGTATTGCTCCTCTTCAAAACTTTCTCCTGCAGGGAATCTTTGTATGTGACAATAATCAGGGGATTATTTACACTGTTAAGCTGCTTGTTGAGCAACTCCTTTGATATCGATGTTCCGGCGCAGGCTATGCTGCTCTCAAGATTATCTGGCAAACCTTCGGTCACAAAAGAATCTATGGCACCTATGGCGGCGGTGCGCTGAACCTTGCAGGTGGCGCTCTTTACAGATTGGGAAGATTTACCATCTGCAGTAGAGGGAAAATAATAGATGCAGTTGTCTGTAAAGAAGTTGTCTATGTCGCTCGTGAAAAACAGCGCCTCTTTTTTTGTATTGAAGCAGACTATGTTCAGGGTGCTGCAATTCAGGCGGGATATTACATTTGATGCAAATACAGCTTTGCACGATATACCCCCGCCAAGATTATCGAATTTCAAGACCTTCATAAAAACTCTCCAACTGACCTCTATCAACCCTGTTGCATTCCCTCCAGTAATCCATCATCTCAAAGAAATCCTGATACATCTTTTCTTCCACCGCAGAAATCTTTCTTCTAAAAAGCTGAATCTGCCTGAAATCTACATACGCAGCACCCTCATCATTTATTAAAAAGACCTCATTTTTACGCTTTAAGGCGCGCACACAAGCAGAACTGTTTACATTCTCTTCTGTAGCTTTCAAATCTGCAGGAATATTTTCCCCTCCGCATACCATCAGCGGAACCATTTGACTCACCGGAGGATATCCAAGTGCACACCAAATAACAGCAAGGGACCTCTCTTCTCCTGGGTTCACTCCCTGGACAATGGTCACAGAAACTGAGGAACGGCGTGGAATGAAACCCTTGTCAACATAATAATCAAAACCTTCACTGATGGGATTGAATTCTAATTCTGACTGATAAAAATTACGTGAAAGAGAATCCATCACAAATAGCGGATCAATCTTTTTTCCCTCTCCCAGATAATCATCAATCACTTTTTTGGCATTGTTATAACGGACATATCCCTGCCCTTCACCTTCCCTTCCGCTGAAAGAGTAGTTGCTGCGGATAATATAACCCTGGGGATTATCATTCACATCAAATTTCTGCCATGTGAAATTGTTCACCTCATAGTAAGCCGCGCCACCATAAGCATCTATAACGCCAAAGTTTGCCTCTATACCCATCGGTTTAGACAATCCATCAAGCATATTTTCAAACTCTTGTAACGTTTCACATGAAGCAAGTGCGTTGTACATAACAAATCCCTCCTTATCCATCTGGTTGCTGGGGGTGGTATCACCTTTTTTCCTGATATTGTAAGAGACAGAATTCATTATAGAAAACCCTGCGGAATTCACCCCGCTCCACGCCTCTGCAGTAGGAGCACTGTTGCTTAAATATATAAAACTATATTTTACAGCACCCCCTGCAGGCACATATTCCACCCTGTTTTGCTCAAAACTGCTGTCGCGGTTTTTCCAGATGATGGGACGACCGTCCTCAGTCACTTTTCCGGAAAAAATGGCTGTTGTACAGCAATTGGTCTTATACGGCAGAATAAAACCAAATAGGATGGTAAATATGTAAAGGAATCTTTTCAAACTCTAAAACAGTGTGTTGTCCGGAGCGTTAAGACTCAGACCGAGGTGTGTATAGGCAAGTTCAGTTGCTTCGCGACCGCGGGGAGTCCGGCGGATAAATCCTTCTTTTATAAGGAAGGGCTCATAAACCTCTTCAAATGTACCCTGATCTTCGCTGATTGCAGTAGCAATGGTGGATGCCCCTACCGGACCACCTTTGAATTTCTCTATTATGGTGGTAAGAATCTTATTATCTATAGCATCCAGGCCACGCTTGTCTATATTGAGCGCGTTGAGGGCATATCTGGTTATGGGAAGGTCAATTTCTCCGTTACCTTTAACCTGGGCAAAGTCCCTCACACGCCTCAGCAGATTATTGGCGATACGGGGTGTGCCACGGCTGCGCATTGCAATCTCCGTGGCAGCATCATCTTCTATACCTATATCCAGTATTGATGCGCTGCGCTTTATAATACCGGCCAGAGTCTTATAATCGTAATATTCAAGATGCTCCTGAATGCCAAACCGGGCCCTTAACGGTGACGTTAGTAAACCGCTGCGGGTGGTGGCGCCGATAAGGGTGAACGGACTGAGTGATATCTGGACACTGCGGGCTCCGGGACCCTTGTCTATCATTATATCTATGGTGAAATCTTCCATCGCAGAGTAGAGATACTCCTCCACCACCGGACTTAGACGGTGAATCTCATCTATAAACAGCACGTCGCCCGGTTCCAGGCTGGTAAGAAGGCCTGCAAGATCTCCTGGTTTATCCAGCACCGGACCTGAGGTAATTTTCATATTAACCCCAAGTTCGTTGGCAACTATATGGGCAAGAGTGGTTTTACCGAGGCCGGGAGGGCCGTGAAACAGGATATGATCCAGCGATTCTCCACGAATAATCGCCGCCTGGACATAGATTTTGAGTTTCTCTATAATATCTGCCTGCCCCCCGAAGTCATCAAACTGGCCTGGACGGATTTTGTTTTCAAAATCTGTATCCTTTCCGGCGAATTCTTCTCGCTGCCTATATGAAACTTTTTCACTCATATTCTTTATAGCCGGATATTATCAACCATTAAACAAAGATAAGACAAAATTATTAATTCATTTTTTGGCTCTATATTCTGCCTGTTGAAAATGTTGATAAATTAATTTTTCCGCTCTTGATATATATTATAAATACTTTTCTGGAATTTTGAGATGTTAGTATCGATGTTGAGAAAAACTGAAAACTTGTGGGTTTACCAGGCTTTTTACGTTATTTGAAAAGTTATCAGAATTTATCAACATGCATAATATGTCTTGTTAACAATTATGCCCGGTAAGTGCCGGGCATAATTTTGCAGTATGTGTTTATAAAAAACTACTCGCTGAGCTTAGCAGAGAGGAATTCGCGGTTGAGACGTGCAATGTGTGATACGGTAATACCCTTGGGGCACTCCATTTCACATGCACGGGTATTTGTGCAACTGCCAAAACCAAGTGCATCCATGGTATCAACCATAGCTTTTGCACGGCGTTTTGCCTCTATCTTACCCTGAGGTAACAGAGCCAGTGAACTTACCCTTGCTGCTACAAACAGCATTGCAGAACCGTTCTTGCAGGTAGCTGCGCAGGCACCACAACCAATGCAGGCTGCGGCATCCATACTCTCATCTGCATTCTCTTTCTTGATAGGGATAGCGTTTGCATCGGGCACACCACCTGTATTTACAGAAATGAAACCGCCGGCCTGGAGTATCTTGTCGTATGCGCGTCTGTCAACTACCAAATCCTTGATGATAGGGAAGCCGCTGCTGCGCCAGGGTTCGATTGTGATTGTGCTGCCATCCTTGAATTTGCGCATATAAAGCTGGCAGGTGGTAACACCACTCTCAGGACCGTGTGCACGACCGTTTATATAAAGTGAGCAAGCACCGCAGATACCTTCGCGGCAGTCGTGATCAAAGCTGACGGGGCCGCTGTGGCCTTTGCAACCTTTATCAAAAGCTACCGGATTGATCTTCTCATTAACAAGCTGCTCGTTGAGAATATCCATCATCTCGAGGAAAGAGGTATCGGGACTGATTCCGTCAACCTTGTAAGTCTCAAAATGACCCTGTGCCTTGGCGTTCTCCTGACGCCATATTTTAAGTGTAAATTTCATAGCCTTTAATCTTTATAGTTGCGGGTTGCCACTTTGCAATATTTGAATTCCAGAGGTTCCTTGTGGAGTTCGGGCTCTTTATCACCATTGTACTCCCAGGCAGCTACATACATATAGTTTTCATCGTCGCGCTTGGTCTCACCCTCCTCAGTCTGCATCTCCTCGCGGAAGTGACCGCCGCAGGACTCACGACGGTTGAGTGCGTCATAAGCCATAAGCTGGCCTATTTCAAGGAAGTCTGCAACGCGCAGGGCCTTCTCCAGTTCCTGGTTGAAGTGCTCGTTGTCACCAGCAACATAGACATTGCTCCAGAACTCCTTCTTGAGGTCACCGATAAGGGAGATAGCCTTCTTCAGGCCAGCCTCGTTGCGGGCCATGCCGACATATTCCCACATAATGTGACCAAGTTCCTTGTGGATGCTGTCAACAGTACGTTTACCTTTGATTGAGAGGAGTTTGGAGATTCTCTCCTTGATTTTTTTCTCAGCCTCTTCAAACTCAGGTGCGTTTGTGTCTGTCTTGGGCTCCTTGAACTTGGATGCCAGATAGTCGCCGATTGTATAAGGGAGGATAAAGTAACCGTCTGCCAGACCCTGCATAAGTGCCGATGCACCCAGGCGGTTTCCGCCATGGTCGCTGAAGTTTGCCTCACCTATTGCATAAAGGCCGGGGATGGTGGTCTGCAGGTTGTAGTCAACCCAAAGGCCGCCCATTGTGTAGTGGATGGCGGGGAATATCATCATAGGCTCCTTGTATGGGTCAACGTCGTTGATTTCCTCGTACATCTGGAAGAGGTTGCCATATTTCTCCTCGATATACTTGCGGCCCTTCTGCTCCATGCAGGTCTTGAAATCGAGGAACACAGCCAGGCCCTGCTCGTTGACGCCGAAGCCGGCATCGCAGCGCTCCTTAGCTGCACGGGATGCCACGTCACGCGGAACAAGGTTTCCGAATGCGGGATAACGGCGCTCCAGGTAGTAATCGCGATCTTCTTCTGCGATGTCGCTGGGCTTCTTGGTACCTTTGCGGATTGCCTCCACATCCTCTTTCTTCTTGGGAACCCAGATGCGTCCGTCGTTACGCAGAGACTCGGACATCA
Source organism: Bacteroidales bacterium (assembly GCA_017614715.1). Classification (GTDB taxonomy): domain Bacteria; phylum Bacteroidota; class Bacteroidia; order Bacteroidales; family UBA932; genus Equibacterium. Next base: position 65,146 of record JAGABI010000025.1, read on the forward strand.
GGGTAAGTTTGCTCTGCTGGTCACCGTGTACAGGGATGCAGGTGGGGTGAATCTGTGCGAAGCAGGGATTTGCAAAGAAAGCACCCTTCTTATAGCACTGCCATGCCGCACTACCGTTGGAGTTCATGGCATTGGTAGAGAGGAAATAGGTGTTTCCGTAGCCGCCGCTTGCAACCACAACTGCATGTGCTCCGAAACGCTGGATTTCTCCGGTGGTCAAATCGCGGGCAATGATACCCTTGGCTTCTCCGTTAATCAGCACCAGGTCCAGCATCTCGTGGCGGGGATAACTCTTGACAGTACCCTTAGCCACCTGACGGTTCAGTGCTGCGTAAGCTCCGAGAAGCAGCTGCTGACCGGTTTGTCCGCGGGCATAGAACGTACGGGATACCTGTGCACCGCCAAAAGAACGGTTATCCAGCAGTCCGCCATAGTCGCGTGCAAAAGGAACACCCTGTGCAACGCACTGGTCTATGATGTTGTTGCTGACCTCTGCCAGACGATATACATTGGCTTCACGGCTGCGGTAGTCACCACCCTTGATGGTGTCGTAGAACAGACGGTAAACCGAGTCATTATCATTCTGGTAGTTCTTTGCCGCATTGATACCACCCTGGGCTGCGATAGAGTGCGCACGACGGGGAGAATCACTGATGCAGAAGATTTTAACATTGTAGCCAAGTTCGCCGAGGGTAGCGGCTGCGCTGGCTCCGGCAAGACCTGTGCCGATTACGATGATTTCCATCTTCTTCTTGTTGGCGGGGCTCACAACTCTGATATGAGCCTTGTGGTTGGTCCATTTCTCGGCCAACGGTCCTTCAGGAACTTTGGAAATTAGTTCTGTCATTAGAGTATATGTATTGGTTATTAGTAATCTAATCCATTAAAACGCAAATATATTCAATTTATTCATACCTTTACACTTACAAAAGGAAAAATTGAGTATGGAGTTTTTCTCTACTGCCTCTAATATTGCCACTCACATAGAGGATTCCAAGGCCGGAGAGCGCACCGTGCTGCTGCTTCACGGCTATCTTGAAACGATGTACATCTGGGAGGATCTGTTCCACGACCTCAGCCGCGATTTTCGTGTGATCAGGATAGATTTGCCAGGCCACGGACTCTCCTGTTCAGCCCCTGTAAACACCATAGATTTGATGGCGACCGTGGCAAAGGGCGTCCTTGACGTGTGCGGAGTTAAAACAGCATCAGTGATTGGCCATTCCCTCGGAGGATTTGTGGCGATAAAGTGCTGCCAGCTGTTCCCGGAGCGCTTTGACAAGATGATTCTGCTTAACTCCCACCCATTTGCGGAAGGAGATGAGCGCAAGGCCCTTGCCCTGAGGGAAGGAGAATTGATAGAGACAGGTCATCTTATGCAACTGGCTGATTTATCGATACCAAAGATGTTCTATCCGGGCAACCTCCGCCGCCTTGACGAGACCATCCGCGAGATGGTGGAGATGTGCGAAACCCACGACCCGGCCGGGATTGTCTCCAGCCTCAAGGGGATGATGACCCGGGAGGATACGTCGGAGTACATGGCATCGTCTGACGTGCCGGCAATGGCCGTTTGCGGAGAGACAGACACCCTCGTAACGCCGGAAATCAGGGCAGAAATGGTGAAAAAATGCCCCTCCATGCGTCTTGAGGTACTGCCGGAATGTTGCCATCACTCCCTGCTGGAGAGCAAAGAGCGTACAATTGAATTGATAAGGGAATTCCTGTAAGAATCTTTACCAGAGGAAATTGTCAAAGGGATAGCGCCCGGCGTGTATCTCGGCAACCATCTTATATAAATCTGAACGCATCTTGTCAATTCCGATGCGCTCCTTTGCACTTATGAATATACATGGTGTATGTTCGTGTGCCATCCAGCTGTTCTTTATCTCCTCCAGGGTATAATTACGGCTGGTCTTCTCGTCCAGGGAGAATTCGTCGTAAGATTCAGGCTCGTATGCATCTATCTTGTTGAAAACCATATACACCGGCTTGTCCCCCGCCCCGATGTCGCGCAGTGTCTTTGTAACCACTGCAATCTGGTCTTCAAAATTGGGGTGTGAAATATCCACCACGTGCATCAGGATATCGGCTTCGCGCACCTCGTCCAGAGTGCTCTTGAAGGCCTCTATGAGCTGGGTTGGGAGCTTGCGGATAAAGCCCACGGTGTCGCTCAGCAGAAACGGGACGTTCTCCAGCACCACCTTGCGCACGGTTGTGTCCAGGGTTGCGAACAGTTTGTTCTCTGCAAACACGTCGCTCTTTGCAAGCAGGTTCATGAGCGTGCTTTTGCCCACATTGGTATAACCAACCAGCGATATGCGGACCAGCTGTCCCCGGTTGCCACGCTGCGAAGCCATCTGCCGGTCTATCTTCTTGAGCTGCTCTTTCAGGCGGGATATGCGGTCCAAAACAATACGGCGGTCGGTCTCAAGCTGGCTCTCACCCGGGCCGCGCATGTTGATACCGCCCCTCTGCCTCTCCAGGTGGGTCCACATACCTGTAAGGCGTGGCAGAAGATACTGATACTGTGCCAGTTCCACCTGGGTCTTGGCGTATGCGGTTCGGGCCCGCTGCGCAAAGATATCCAGAATCAGGCCGGTGCGGTCTATTACGCTGCAGCCCGTCTCCTTCTCTATGTTGCGCATCTGGGTCGGGCTCAGTTCGTCGTCAAAAATAATATAGTCGATGCAGTTCTCCTGTACATAATCCTTCACCTCGGCCAGTTTGCCGCTCCCGAAGTAAGTCCCGGAATACGGATGGTCCAGCCGTTGCGTGAAGCGCTTTTTCACCTCAATGTCGGCCGTGGAGGCAAGGAACACAAGTTCATCCAGATACTCCTCGCTCTCCCGGATCTGATCCTTGTCGCGAATGACCGTTGCGGCAACAGCAGTTTCGACGGTTTTTTCCATTTTGTTTCAAGAAAAAAGGTGGCAGGTTTTGCCGGTCACCTTTTATATTAAATATTGACAAACGCTATTTCAACTGGAAAATCACGGGGAAGGTGTAGGTAACCTTTACCGGCCGGTCGCGCTGCTTCCCTGGAGTCCATTTAGGCGAGGTCGAAACAACACGTACCGCCTCTTTGTCGAGGGAAGGATCCACGCCGCGGAGCACCTTCACTCCGCTGACCTTACCGTCGGTACCGACGGTGAACTGGAGGGTAACACGACCCTGGATACCGTTCTCTTTGGCGATGTCCGGATATGCCAGATGCTGGTTAACCCATTTTGAGAATGCGTTTGCATCTCCGCCCTGGAACATGGGCTTCTGCTCTACCAGTGCGAACGGGATAGCCTCTTCTTCAACTGACTCTTCACCGACTTCGTATCCATAGTCGTTCATATCGACGCCGAGATCCTCACTGTCTTCAAAGGAGAACATCTCTTCGTCCACCTTGATATCATCGTCCACGATATCGATGGCGTCGGAAAGGATGGGGATTGTAGGCATCTTGGGGCGTACAATGTTCTCCTCCTCGGTGATGGGGATAATCTCCTCCTCAGCGGCAATCACGTCATTGGCAGCAAGTTCTGCTTTTTTGATATTGCCGGTTTTCCACTCAAAAGCGAGCAGAATAATTGCAAGGGCGGCGATAAGACCGATTTCCAAAAACATTGCAGAGCTTTTGGAGAGGTCGGCTTTCGGTGATTTTTTGAGTTCCATAGCGCGTATTATTCTTTGATTGTCAAAATTATCAAGAATAATTTATTTGTCAAAAATATTTTTAAGATTATTTCACAAGACCCATCTCTTTGAGCACGCTGTTGGTCTTGCTTACAGCCTCTGCACTCTTGTCAAAAGCAGCTTTTTCTTCTGCGCTGAGCTTGAGTTCGATGACCTTTTCAACACCATTGCGGCCGATTACTGCGGGTACGCCGATACAGATGTCGTTCTTGCCATATTCGCCGTCCAGGGCTACGCAGCAGGGGAATACCTTCTTCTGGTCCAGAACCATAGCCTTGACCATAGTTGCTGCAGCTGCACCGGGAGCATACCAGGCGCTGGTGCCCAGGAGTTTGGTGAGGGTTGCGCCGCCGACCATGGTGTCAGCCACAATCTGGTCTGCAACTTCTTTGGAAACCAGCTCCTTAACCTTGAGGCCCTTGTATGTTGCGCGGTCAATCAGGGGGATCATGGTGGTGTCGCCGTGGCCGCCGATTACCATACCGCCTACGTCACTTGCCGCTGCGCCGAGAGCCTGGCTGATGTAGTATGTGAAACGGCTGCTGTCCAGCTGGCCGCCCATACCTATGACGCGGTTCTTGGGAAGACCGGAGGTCTTGTAAGTCAGGTAGGTCATAGTATCCATAGGGTTGGCAATCATCAGGAAAATAGCGTTGGGGGAGAACGCCAGGGCGTTCTTTACAACGGAATTTACGATGCCGGCGTTAACGCCGATAAGTTCTTCGCGGGTCATACCGGGTTTGCGGGGGATACCGGAGGTAACAACGACCACATCGCTGCCTGCAGTTGCTGCATAGTCGTTGGTGACGCCTTTGATGCGGGTGTCAAAACCGTAGAGCTTTGCGGTCTGCATCATATCCATAGCTTTGCCTTCTGAAAGACCTTCTTTGATGTCAATCAGGACGAGATCAGACACACAACCGGTGTGTGCTACTGCGTTGGCAACTGTTGCACCTACGTTGCCGGCGCCGATAACTGTTACTTTTGCCATTTCAATTAGTTTTAAGTTGTTTATTTATTTGATAATTTTGCCTTGCTTTATTTAACCCGCAAATTTAACAAATGATTTCGTTTTTTAAAGAAAACACCACTTTTGATATCAAACAGAAAAACAAAATCAAATCGTGGTTAAAAAATGTCGCTTCCGGCTATGGTTTTTCAGCAGGTGACCTGAACTATGTTTTTTGTGACGACGAGTACCTGCTCCAGATGAACAGGCAGTATCTCGGGCACGACTATTACACCGATATCATCACCTTTGATTCGCGGGAAGACGCCCTCTCAAAGCGTCTTGACGGTGACATCTTTATAAGTGTGGATACCGTTCGCGCAAACGGGGAAGAGTACGGGGAGGGGTTCGAACGCGAAATCATGCGGGTTATTGCGCACGGCCTGCTGCACCTGATAGGGTTTGACGACCACACCGCGGCTCAGCAGAAAAAGATGCGGGAGGCAGAAAATACCGCTTTGGCACAATGGGATACGATTATGAAGTCATAGTTGTAGGGGCCGGGCACGCCGGCTGCGAAGCGGCCTGTGCCGCCGCAAACATGGGTGCGCGCACTCTGCTGGTCACGATGGACATGCGCGGCATCGCCCAGATGTCCTGCAACCCCGCCGTGGGCGGCATAGCCAAAGGGCAGATTGTGCGCGAGATAGACGCCCTGGGCGGATATACCGGCATTGTCACCGACCGCAGCACCCTGCAGTTCAGGATGCTCAACAAGAGCAAGGGTCCCGCCATGTGGAGTCCCCGGGCACAGTGCGACAAGACGCTGTTCACCTTGAACTGGCGGCGCGTGCTGGAAAGCACCCCCAATCTGGACATGTGGCAGGATACGGTAGCTTCGCTTACTCTTGAGGGCGGGCGGGTAAGTGCCGTCACCACCCGGATGGGCACAACCTTTACCGCCAAAGCTGTGATAATCACCGCCGGGACATTCCTGGGCGGCAAGTTGTTCATCGGCACCGAGAGTGCGGAAGGGGGCCGTATAGGCGAGCTTGCCAGCTATCATATAGCCGACCAATTGCGCGACGCCGGGATATCTGTCGGCCGGATGAAGACCGGCACCCCGCCACGCATAGACACCCGCTCCATAGACCTCTCAAAGCTGGATGTGCAGGAGGGCGACGCCTCCCCCGCCCGGTTCTCCTTTGGCCGGGAGCCCTCCGCGATACAGGGTGGGCGGCCGCAAAAGGTGTGCTACATTGTTCACACAAATGAAAGGGTGCACGATATCCTCCGCAGTGGATTTGAGTTTTCTCCGCTTTTCACCGGAAAGATTACCGGCATCGGGCCGCGCTACTGCCCCTCTATCGAGGATAAGTTGCGCACATTTGCCGGCAAGACCTCGCACCAGCTGTTTCTGGAGCCGGAAGGCTGGGATACTTGCGAATACTACCTGCAAGGGTTCTCCTCATCTCTGCCTACCGATATACAAATCAGGGCGTTGCGTGAAATTAAAGGGTTCGAGAATATCCGGATATTCCGCCCCGCATACGCCGTGGAATACGACTATTTTGACCCGTCGCAACTGAAGGCCTCCCTCGAGAGCCGGCTTGTGGAAGGGCTGTTCCTGGCCGGGCAGGTTAACGGCACCACAGGTTATGAAGAGGCTGCCGCACAGGGGCTTATGGCAGGTATCAATGCAGTTCTCTCTCTCCGCGGCGCAGAGCCGTTCATTCTGATGCGCGACGAGGCATACATAGGCGTGCTGATAGATGACCTTATTACCAAAGGTGTGGACGAGCCCTACAGGATGTTCACCTCCCGCGCAGAATACCGCATACTGCTAAGGCAGGACAATGCCGACCGCCGGCTGACAGCCAAAGGGTACGAACTCGGGCTGATTTCGCGTGAACGGTTCGACGACATGGTTGCCAAATACGAGGCCGTGGACCGCTACCGGGAGGAACTTTCAGAAGTTTCTCTTGCACCGGCAGAGGTTAACGGCTATCTGGAAAGCGTCGGCAGCGCCCCAATCGAAAACCGTAAGCGCATCGCCGACCTGCTCTCCCGGCCGGGTGTCTCCCTGGAGGGGTTGCTGAAAGCCGCCCCCGAGGGCGCCGTGACCCGGATAGATGAAGCTGAGGTTCTGGAAGCCGTAGAAATAGCGGTCAAATACCAAGGCTACATTGACCGCGAGCGCCGCCTGGCCGACAAAATAATGCGGCTGGAAAATATCAAAATACCGGAAGACTTCGATTTCAGCAAAGTGGGCTCACTCAGCATAGAGTGCCGCATCAAGCTGGAGCGTTACAAGCCCCGCACCATCGCTCAGGCCTCCCGCATCAGCGGAGTCTCCCCCGCCGACATCTCGGTCCTGCTGGTTTACTTCGGCAGATAGTCGTGGCAGAATAACCCCTGACACTCAGTCTTTTACCAAAAGTCGCTTGCGTAAATTTACACAAGCGACTTTGTATAATGTGCTGATAACCAGCGGGGGAAGTGCCACGGGGACTACTCGTAGGCCTTCTCCATCTGTTCTGCGTACTTTTTGGTGATGTTGGCGCGTTTCAACTTCAAGGTCTGGGAGAGCATCCCGTTGTCTATGGTCCAGGTATCGTCCACAAACTGCTCGCGGCGGATCTGCTCGTGTGCGGCAAGGCTCTCGTTGACCTTGGCCACCTCTTTGTGCAGTTTAGACAGAACCTTGGAGTCGGAGAGAATCTCCTCGCGGCTCTTGCCTTTTATGTGGGATTCCTTGACAACGTCCTTGAGCGCATTGAAGTTGGGGATGATGATGGCAGAAGGATATTTGTGGTTCTCGCCGTAAACTATGCACTGCTCAATCAGGGGGCTCTCTTTAAGCTTGGTCTCGATGGCCTGGGGGGCGATGTACTTGCCGTTGTTGAGCTTGAACATCTCCTTCTTGCGGTCGGTGATCTTCAGGAAACGGCCGTCCACCAGGCAGCCGATATCACCGGTATGCAGCCATCCCTCCTCATCAATTATCTCGCTGGTCTGCTTGGGATCCTTGTAGTAGCCCATCATCACGTGCGGGCCGCGGGTCAGGATCTCGCCATCGTCCAGGAACTTGATTTCTGTGCCGTCTATGGGCTGGCCCACGGTGCCGATAATCACGAGCTTGTCAACGGGGTTGTTAACCGCGATAACGGGGGAAGTCTCTGTCATTCCGTATCCTTCGCAAAGCTGGAAGCCGGCGGCGGTGAAGCAACGCACTACTTTCTCCTGTATGGAGCTGCCGCCGCTTACCACAATCATGTGATGGCCGCCCAGCGCCTCGCGCCAGCGGCAGTAAACCAGCTTGTCAAAGAAGGCCTGTCGTGACAGGTATATCGGATTCTTGTTGTAGCTGTCAAATTTGTTGGCAAAATCCCACGCCCAGCGGTAAATGGTATGTTTGACACCCTTGAGCTGCTTGCCGGCTGCCTCAAACTTGGCGTACATCATCTCCAGCACGCGCGGAACGCCGCAGAAGTTGTCTGGATGGCAGGAGGCCATGTCGGCCTGGATGGTGCTCAGGTTCTCTGCATAATAGATGCGGATGCCGCGCTCCAGATTGTCATAAATCATGGTGCGCTCGTAGGCGTGGCAAAGGGGCAGGAAGCTGAGGGCTATGTGGTGGTGGTCCATCACGTGGCGGACGGCATGTGCGTGTGCATCAAACACCAGGTTGCGGTGAGAGAGCATAACCCCCTTGGGCCGTCCGGTGGTACCGGAGGTGTACACTATGGAGACGCACTCTGTATCCTTGATATCTCGTTTGTTCTGCTCCAGAACGGGGTCCCACTTCTCTTTTTCGCTGTCGCCCAGCTCGCAAACGTTGCGCAGGCAGAAGGTGCTGTCGCTCTCGTCAATCAGGATCGCCTTTGCGGGACGGTCCATTTCACTTACAATCGGAGAGAGTTTGTCGTAAACCTTCTGGCTGTCCAGGAAGATGACCTCCGCATCTGAATGGTTGAATATGTACAGATAATCGTCGTGACTGAGGGTGGCATATACCGGGACATGTATCATGCCCGCCAGGGCTGAGCCCATATCTATAAAATTCCACTCGGGACGGTTGCTGCTTATAGTGATAATTTTAGTGCCTTTCTTGTAACCCATTGCCAGCAGACCTCTGGCAACCGACCAGGAGTAACGAACAAACTCCTCTGTGCTCACATAGTGCCATTCACCTTTAATGCGGCGGGCAAGCACGTCGGCCCTGTAGGGAAGATCCTTTTGAATGTGTTCGATAAAATCGAATAAACGCTTGATTTCCATGGTCTAATAATAATTAACCGAGGCAAAGATACAAAAAAATAACAATTAAGCCCGATACCGTCACGGCAGCGGGCTTAACACATCACATTTAATTTTCAATGTTAAACTGATTCCTTGTACTCTTCAGCTTTTAACAAATTATCAAATTCCGACGTATCGGAGAACTTGATCTTAATAATCCACCCCTCATCGTATGGGCTTGCATTGACCAGTTCCGGTGCGCTCTCGAGAGCCTCGTTGAACTCCACAACCTCGCCGCTCACAGGCATATAGGCCTCAGCCACCGTCTTCACCGCCTCAATATCTCCAAACTTTTCACCGGCATTCAGTATTTCACCCACGGAAGGAATATCCAGATAAACAATGTCCCCCAACTCTCCCTGCGCGTAATCCGTTATACCTACAACCGCGACATCCCCCTCTATCCTTGCCCACTCGTGGTCTTTCGTGTAAAATAAGTCGTCCGGTACTAACATACTAGTCCAATGTTCGTCACAAATGTAAGTATTATCTTGTGACTTTACAAGATTTTAAGGGATTTTTTTATCAAATCTTCCAGACTGATGCCAGGCGTCTCTTTGAGAACCATATCCAGCGCCTTCTCTACATTCGGCTTGGAGAACCCAAGCAGGATAAGCGCGTTGAAGGCCTCGTCGCGGGTGGCGTTGCTGACGCCGAAAGCTGCCGCCGGCCGCCCCTCGCCTTTGACCACCTTATCCTTGAGTTCCAGTATGATACGCTCTGCAGTTTTGGTACCAATCCCCTTGATAGCCTTGATTTTGGCCACGTTACCCCCGATTATGGCATCCCGCAGGCCGTCGCTGCTCATGGAGCTGAGCATCATCCTGGCGGTGCCGGGGCCGACGCCGCTTACCGATATGAGCAGGGTGAAGAGCGCCCGCTCGTCCCTGTCGGCAAAGCCGTAGAGCGCTTCGTCGTCTTCCCGGAGAAGGTGATACAAAAACAGTTTCACGTTCCCGCCCGTGGAGTGTTCTATCTCTGAGAAAGTCCCCAGCGAGATAAGGATCTTGTAGCCGATGCCGCCAGCCTCCACTATCGCTTCGGCAGGATTCAGCTCAGTGAGCTTACCGTATATATATTCGTACATATAATTGACAAAAATGATTACTTTTGCAGTTTGTAAAGTTACGAAAATTAGTTGGATAAATGTATTCACCGTCGCAAATAAGGGATAATTTCGACTTTGCTTCGCGCACTGTTGCGGGCAGGCCGCTGGTCTATTTTGACAATGCGGCCACCAGTCAGCGTCCCCGCTGCGTCCTGGATTTGCAGGACGAGCTCTGCCGGCGGCACAATGCAAATATCCACCGTGCGGTGCATACGCTAAGTTACGAGGCCACAGACTTTTACGAGAAAGGTCGTGCCGCGGCGCAAAAATTCATCAACGCTGCATCTCCGGATGAAATAGTGCTGACGTCAGGCGCTACCGCCGCCATCAACCTGGTGGCGCAGTGTATGGCCCGCGGCGGCTTTATCGGCCAAGGCGACGGAATCCTCATAACAGAGGCGGAACACCACTCCAACCTGGTTCCGTGGCAGATGGTCTGCGGGCAGACCGGAGCGCATCTGGAGGTGGTTCCGGTGCGGGCCGGCAAGGAGACCGCCAACGATGGCGCCGTAGATATGGATGCCTTCCGCGCAGCTTTGCGCCGTGGAGTGAAGATGGTGGCTATAACCCACGTCTCCAACATCCTCGGGGTGGTGAATCCGGTGCGCGAAATGGTCTTGGAGGCGCACGCGCTGGGAATACCTGTGCTGATAGACGGGGCGCAGGGCATCGTGCACAGGAGAGTGGACGTACAGGCACTGGACTGTGATTTTTACGCATTTTCCGGGCATAAGATATATGCCCCCACAGGCATCGGCGTCCTTTATGGAAAGCGGGAATGGTTGGAAAAGCTCCCGCCGTTTATGGGGGGCGGCGATATGGTGGAGAAGGTGACTTTTGAAAAGACGACCTACGCTGACATTCCGCTCAAATTTGAGGCCGGTACCTCCAATTTTGTGGGCGGGGCGTGCCTGGCGCCGGCGCTGGAATTTGCCGCATCGCTTGCATTGGAAGAACAGGTCCGCCTGCACGAGAAGGCCCTAATGGCAGCCATGGACAAGGCGCTGGCCTCTGTTGACGGGTTGTTTCTGGCAGCGAATGAGGCCGTAGACCGCATCCCGCTCTATTCATTCACCATAGAGGGGGTGCATCCGCTGGATGCCGCTACCCTTTTGGACAAGATGGGGGTGGCGTTGCGCAGCGGGCACATGTGCGCAGAACCGATAGTGGACCGCATCGCGGGCGGCAGCATGCTGCGCGCCTCGCTGATGCCGTACAACACTGTAGAGGAGGTGGAATTGTTTGGCACCGCGCTGCAGAAGGTTGTAAAAATGTTGAGGTAATGAAGAGCATAAACGATATACAGCGGGAGATAATTGAGGAATTCGCCGTGTACGACGAGTGGCTGGACAAGTACGAGTACCTGATAGATCTCGGGCGCGACCTGCCGCTGATTGATGAGGGCGATAAAACCGACGCCAACCTTATAGAGGGGTGTCAGTCGCGGGTGTGGCTCACTTGTACAAAGGGTGAAAACGGCTGCATGCACTTTGCCGCCGACAGTGACGCTATCATCACAAAGGGCCTCATTTCGCTGCTTATCAGGGTGTTTGACGGCCGGTCGCCGCAGGAAATTCTGGATACCGATCTGTTCTTCATAGATTTCATCGGCCTTAAAGAGAACCTGTCGCCCACCCGCGCAGGCGGCCTGGCGGCCATGATAAAGCGTATCCGCGAATATGCGTCGGAATACAAGGAGAAGTGAAGTATGGGAAAGACGGCGCTTGAAGCAAACATAGTGATGGCCCTCAGGCAGGTTTACGACCCGGAGATTCCGGTGAACGTGTATGACCTGGGGCTCATATACGAGATAAATGTTGACGAAGGGCATCAGGTTAACATAAAGATGACCCTCACCGCCCCCAACTGCCCCATTGCGGACGTGGTGGTGGAGAGCGTGGCGGAGGCGGTGCGTGATGTGCCGGGCGTGGTGGATGTGGCCATCGAACTGGTGTTTGAGCCGGAGTGGAACAAAGATATGATGAGCGAAGAGGCTCGTATAGAACTGGGGTTGGAATGATAGTGCTGCTGCTGGGGTCCAATCTTGGTGACCGTGAGGCCTATCTGAATGCCGCCTGCGGTATGCTGGAAGATGCGCTCGGGGTTTCCCTGAGGCGGACGGTGGTGAAGGAGACGGAAGCGGTGGGGTTCAGCGGCCCGGCGTTTTTGAATATGGCGGTGGCCTTTGAGGCCCCGGAGGCTTTGACGCCGATGCGGCTTTTGGATGTTTGCCAGTCGATTGAGGTGATGCTGGGCAGGCCGCGCCACGAGGCGGCCTTTGGTGCCGACGGGCGGCGGATTTACAGCTCCCGCACCGTTGACATAGACATTTTGAAATATGACGATGTGGAGTGCGCCACAAAGCGGTTGACGCTGCCCCACCCGCAGATATACAGCCGCCCGTTTGCCGCGGAGCTGCTCTCAGAGATAGAATTAATAATTAAAAACGACATAAAATGACACAAGAAGAGGTTTTCCGCAATTTGACCGCGCATTGCAAAGAGTATGGTTTCATATTCCAGTCAAGCGAAATTTACGATGGTCTGGCAGCCGTTTACGACTACGGCCAGCTGGGCGTGGAGCTTAAGAACAATATCAAGACCTACTGGTGGGATGCGATGGTCCGCCTGCACGACAATATCGTGGGCATCGACAGCGCCATCTTCATGCACCCCAAGATCTGGGAGGCCAGCGGCCACGTGGCTGCCTTCAACGACCCCCTGATAGACAACAAGGACTCCAAGAAGCGCTACCGCGCCGACGTCCTGATAGAGGATTATCTGGCAAAGCTGGAAGAGAAGATGAACAAGGAGGTCGAGAAGGGCCGCCGCAAATTCGGCGACAGCTTTGACGAGGCTCAGTTCCGCGCCACCAACCCCAACGTGCTCCGCAGCAAGGCAAAATGGGACGAGGTTCACACCCGCATGGTCAAGGCGCTGGACGCCAACGACCTGGAGGAGATGCGCCAGATTATCATCGACTGTGATATCGTCTGCCCTATCTCCGGCACCAAGAACTGGACCGAGGTTCGCAAGTTCAACCTGATGTTCTCTACCCAGCTGGGTAATGTGGACGGCGGCGTAGGCACCATCTACCTCCGTCCCGAGACGGCGCAGGGTATCTTTGTAAACTATCTCAACG